>NZ_RAWR01000290.1:0-10525 GCF_003986945.1 Corallococcus sp. AB018
GGACGGGGGATGCAGGGCGCATGGGGGCAGGGTGCTCAAATGAGGGCAAGGCCAACGGCCCCCGTTATATAGGGCGCCCTCATGTCCCTCGACCTCAAGCGCGTGGCCTCCGAGCCCCTCACTTCCGCCGCCCCCCTGGTGGAAGAGCTTCGCAAAGGGGAGAAGCCCCGGACCCAGCACCGCCTGGGGCTGGAGCACGAAAAGTTCATCTACCCCGTGGGGTCCGCCCAACCCGTGCCCTATGAGGGACCGAACGGAGTAGGTGCCCTGCTGGAGCGCATCGCCCCGGGCGGCTACGAGCCCTTCCGGGAGACGCCCCAGTCGCCGGTCATCGCGCTGCAGCGCGGGATGGCGGCCATCTCCCTGGAGCCGGGCGGGCAGTTCGAACTGTCCGGCAGCCCCTTCCACACGGCGCGGGAGGCGCATCAGGAGAACCTCCAGCACCTGAAGGAGACGAAGGCGGCGGCGTCCGCGCAGGGCCTGCGGCTGGTGGCGCTGGGCTACCGGCCGGTGGGCACGACGGGCGAAATGCCCTGGATGCCCAAGACGCGCTACCAGGTGATGCGCCGCACGCTGCCGGAGCGCGGCCGGCTGGCGCTGAACATGATGCTGATGACGTCCACCGGGCAGGTGTCGCTGGACTGGGCGGACGAGGCGGACTGTGTGCGCAAGACGGTGGCGGTGGCGCGCCTGTCGCCGCTGCTGGTGGCGCTGTACGCCAACAGCCCGCTCCTGGAGGGCAAGCCTTCCGGCTACATGTCCTTCCGCAGCCGCGTCTGGGAAGAGGTGGACCCCACGCGCTGTGGCTACCTGCCGTCCTGGTTCGACGGCTCGTTCTCCTATCAGGCCTATGTGGACTGGGCGCTGGACGCGCCGCTGCTGTTCCTGCGCCGCGAGGGCGAGTACCGCCACCCGAAGCTCACCTTCCGCCAGCTCATGAAGGAGGGCTACGAGGGCCAGCCGCCGGACATGGGGGACTGGACGGACCACCTGTCCACGCTCTTCCCGGAGGTGCGGCTGAAGAAGGTGCTGGAGGTGCGCGGCGCGGACAGCGCGAGCGCGGCCATGACGGGGGCGCTGGGCGCGCTCTGGCGCGGCATCCTCTATGACGCGCAGGCGCTGGAGGAGGCGGAGCTGCTCCTGCCGCGGCTGAACTTCACCGAGCACCTGGCCTTCCACGACACCGCGCGCCGCGAGGGCCTGGCCGGGAAGCTGGGGCCTCGCGAGCTGCACCGGCTGGCCGGGGAGATGGTGGCCATCGCGAAGCGGGGGCTGCAGCGGTTGGACCCCGAGGACGCGCCGCTGCTCGCGCCGCTGGAGGCGGTGGCGGCTTCGGGCCGGTCGCCGGCGCAGGCGGTGCTGGACGCGTGGAAGGAAGATCCGCGTCCGGAAGTGCTGATGACGCGCTTCGAGCTGTGAGGACGTGACGCGTCCGCGGGAGCCTTGCGTCCCGCGGACGCGGAGCCGGCTAGAAGCGGCCGCCCACGGTGAGGTTGCCGTTGAAGAGGCTGCCCTTGGCCTCCTCGGTGGTGCCGGGGACGGTGGTCAGGTCCTCGCTACCGACGAGGCGGTAGGTGGCGCGCACGCCGGCGGACAGGTGGCCCAGGCGGTATTCGATGCCCGCGGCCAGCGGCAACTCCGTCTGCCAGTCATTGCCGTAGATGGGCGCGGAGCCCGAGGACGCGTGCAGGAAGCTGAGGCCGAAGCCCGCGCCCACGAAGGGGTGCCACTTGTGGTCGACGACGGGGCCGAGCTTGCCCATGAACGTGCCGTTGTTGCGCCAGATGTGGTTGCCGCCGAGGACGCGGGCGTCATCGATGGGGATGTTCTGGCCTTCGTAGCCGACCTCCACGCCGATGTACTTCCAGGGCTGGGCGTTGGCGGTGATGTTGAACAGCCCGCCCACGCCCGTCTCGTCGCCCAGGTCGCCGGTGAAGCCGCCCAGGCCCACGCCCACGTCCAGGCCGGCCGTGGAGTCCTCTTCGCTGAAGCTGAGCTTGCGCGACACCTCGCTCGCATCCACCGCGAGGGCTGGCCCCGCCACGCACGTGCCGGCCACCACCAGTCCTGCCACCATCGAAGTCCGTCTCATGACCAGGTTCCTCCCGCTAGAAGTGTGGGACCTGGAATGGAAGCTGGGACGACAGGGCCTGACAGCACACCCGCCCTGTGGACGGAGCCAGGAGGCCGAGGGCCTCAGCGCCGGCCGAAGAGCTTCTTCAATCCGGAAAGCAGGCCGCTCGGCCGGGCTTCTGGTTCGGTGTGGAAGGGCGAGCGGGCGATGAGTGCATCGCGGGAGGCGTCGTCCAGCTCCTCCGCCGCGAGCGTCACCGGCTGCCGCTTCGCGCCGGGCAGGGTGGCGCTGAAGGCGAGGGTGCCGTCGGTGGACAACTCCAGGTACACCTCCACCTCGCCGGGGCGTTCCACGGAGAGGGTGAGGCAGCCGAGCCATTCGTTCTCCACGGCGGTGGCGGCGGTGCCCTGGAAGAAGGCGAGCGCCAGCGGACCGGGGACGGTGATGGGGATGACGAGCGTCTTCGCGGTGGGCAGGCGGGTGTTGCGCTCCAGCACGCGGCGGAAGGTGCCGGCGTCCTCGGCGACGCCGATGGGGGCGGTGAGGACCTCCGAGACGCTGGCGGCGGGCTTGCCGGTCTCCGACAGCAGGAGCGCGTGACCGAGCAGCGCGGCGCCGCGCACCACGGCGGTGCGGGCGTCCACGTCGTCGTCGCGCACGGGCACGCCCAGGCTCTCCTCCAGGCGGCGGCGCACGAGCGGTGAACGGGACTGGCCGCCCACGAGGAGCACGGCGTCCAGGCCTTGAGGGGACAGGGCGTTGGATTCCAGCACCTCGCGGGTGACGGAGACGACACGCTGGGCGAGGTCGGCGGTGAGGGCCTCCATGCGCTCGCGGTCGAGCTTGGGGCCGGGGCCGGTGGGCAGGGTGACGTCCACGCTGTCCTGGGTGGAGAGGGTCTCCTTGGTGGACTCAGCGAGGGTGCGCAGGGGGCCCCAGTCGAGCAGGTGTTCGGGGCGGGGGTGGCCCTGTCCGGCGAGGTCGCTGACGAGTGCCTCGGCGATGCGGGCGTCGAAGTCCATGCCGCCGAGGGTGGGGTCGCCGCCGGTGGTGACGACCTCCAGGTCATCGCCGGTGACCTGCACCACGCAGACCTCCAGGCCGCCGCCGCCCAGGTCCACGACGAGGACGCGTTTGCGAGCGAGGCCCCGGCCGTACGCGTACGCGAGCGCCGCGGCGGCGCTGTTGGTGAGCACGCGGGGCACGTCCAGGCCGGCCATGGTGGCGGCCTCGCGAAGGGCGGCGCGCTGGCGTTCGGTGAAGTGCGAAGGCGCGCAGAGCACGGCGCGCGTCACCTTGCGGCCCAGGTGCGTGGTGGCCGCCTGATGCAGCTCGCGCAGCAGCATCGCGGTGAGGAGGGTGGGCGCCACGTGGCGGCCATCGAGCTCCACGCCCGCGTCCCCATGGCGGTCGGTGGCGACGGGGAAGGGGAGCTGCGGGGAGAGCCAGCGCAGGTTCGGGGAGCGGGCGCGCACGCCGAGCAGGCGCTTGAGGCCGGTCGCGGCGCGGCGGGGTGCGCGGGAGGCTTCGACGAGCGCGGCGGCACCGACCAGGAATTCTCCGGCGCTGTTCACCGCGATGACGGAGGGAAGGCCCGAGCCGTCGTTGCCGGGGATGGGGATGGGCGTGGCGACGCCGTCGATGAACGCGGCGACGCGCGCGTGTGAAGTGCCCACGTCGATGCCGAGCACGACCTCCGCCGCCGCGGGCGTGGTGACGGGCACGGCGGGAGCCAGGTCGAAGAGCGTGCGGCGGCGGCTGCGCGCGGTGGCGGTGCTGCTCTGTGCGTCAGCGGAAGGCGGTGGTGCGGCTTCGTCGGTGCGCGGGGACTGGGGCGCGGTGGAGGTCTGGGACGGCGGTGGTGATGAGGCCGTGAGGACAGATGCCGTGGCTTCGGTGGACCGTAGGGTTTCTGTCGCGACCGATGCTTGGGGATTCGGTTGTTCCGACGTCGCGCGGGTGGGCGCGTTGGCTTCGCTGGAGCGCGGAGATTCTGTCGCGGCGGATGCTTGTCCCAACGCCGCGCTGACGGGAGCGGTGGCTTCGATGGAGCGCGAGGACTCTGTCGCGACCGATGCTTGGGGATTCGGTTGTTCCGCCGCCGTGCTGATGGTCGCGGCGGCTTCACTGGTGCGCGGAGATTCTGGCGCAGCCGATGCTTGGGGATTCGGTTGTTCCGACGCCGCGGTACTGGGCGCGGTGGCTTCGCTGGAGCGCGGAGATTCTGTCTCGGCCGATGCTTGTCCCAACGCTGCGCTGATGAGTGCAGCGGCTTCATTGGAGCGGGAGGACTCTGGCGCAGCCGATGCTTGAGGATTCGGTTGTTCCGACGCTGCGCTGAGGGTCGCGGCGGCTTCACTGGCGCGCGGGGATTCTGTCGCAGCTGATGCTTGAGGGGGCTGGGGTTCCGAACCCGTGCTGATGCGCGTGGCGGCTTCGCTGGCGCGCGGGGGCTCTGTCGCGGCCGGTGCTTGGGGGGACGGTTGTTCCGACGTCGCGCTGATGGGCGAGGTGGCTTCGCTGGAACGAGGCGGCTGCTCCGTGGCGGATGCCTGCTGCGAAGGCGTACTGACCTGTGCGGTGGTTTCGCTGGCGGCGGGCTGTTGCTCCGAGGTCGAGCTGTCCGCACCGGAATCTTCGTGCTCCACGGCGGATTCGCGCGGCGATGGTTCCTCGGCAGTGCTGCCCAGAGCGGCGGCTTCGGTGCCGCTGGGGGCATTCGCCGCGGTGTGCTGTGTGGCTTCGCCCGATGCGACCGGTGACGCGGAGGCGCTGGTGGAAACCTGGAGGGGCGCCGATTCCTCGACGGGCAGCTTCGTGTCGGACGCGAGCGCATTCGAGGCGTCCAGGGCCGCCGGGGTGGACACCGTCGGTGGCGGAGTCTCTTCGGGGGGCGGTGCTACCGGGGATGCGGACCGCGTCTCTTCGTGGGACCCCGCAGCCAGCACAGAAGCGAGTGCCTCATCGTGCTCTGGCGCTTGGACCGACGCCGATTCGAGTTCGGGCGAAGCATCCACCGCGGGCGCGGCCACTGCCGGGGTCGTGTCTTCGGATGCAGAGGAGCCGACGAGCGCCGTCCAGGCATCCTCGGTCGGCAGCTCGACCACGACGACTGTCGATGCGTCCTCCTCGTCCATCGGAGGCGCGGAGACGGGCTCGGGCACAGGGGCCGAACTCGCGGTAGGAGCGGCCGTTGAAGTCGTGACGGCTTGCGTGTCGCGCTCGGGCTCGTCGGTGTCCGTGGCTCCGACAGCTTGTTCAAGCGCCGCGCTGAATGGATCCACGTCCTCCGAGTCTGTGCTGAGCGCGCGCGGAAGGGAGTCCGGATCGATACCCCATGCGCGAAGGCGCTCGGCCTCCCGTTGGCTCGGCGTCGTGAACGGCTCTGGAGGAGGGGGCGTTTCCTTCGGAGCATCCTCCGAATGGAACCCCACGGGCTGCGACGTCGCCTGGGGAAGGTCTTCTACGACGTCGGAGTCCGTGACTGCCGGAGCGGTCTCCGCCGTCGAGCCCTCGGCGGCGTCGAAGTCCGGGGCGGCCGGCAAGTGCTCCGCCGGCGGAAGCGCTGCTTCGGTATCGCCCCCCTCGGCATCGGAGGCCGACACCGTCCGAGCATCGTCTTCTTCCGAAGGCACCGTTGCCGCGAAAGAGGCGCCCTCGGTGTCGGAGTCCGGATCCCTCCATTCACTGCTCGCCTCTGAATGGAGCGGCTCCTGGGCGCTGACGGCGTCGGGGGCTTCTGAGGGAGCCCAGGAACTTTCTCCCGGAGGGAGCGTCGCGTCCTCGGCGTCTTCCGTCGCAGGGGAGTCCGGTGCGAACTGGGGACCGGGCTCCGCCGGAGCGGGGGACTCATCGGACTCCATGCTGAGGTCGACGTCGAAGTCGAACGACGAGCCGGAGTCCGCCTGCGTCTCAACGGACACGGCTGCCGCTTCCACGTGCGCCGGTTCCGCTGCGCCTGGCGTGTCCGCGAACTCGGAAGCCGTGTCTCCAGTCTCCTCCGTCGCGTACTCGGGGCTCCACCCGGAATGCTCGGGAGCATGCGCGGCTCCGAGCACGGCGTTCGGATCAAACGCGTCCACTGACGCGGGAGTGAAGTGGTGCGCGGATGCTTCGCCAGCGTCAGGCGCGCCAGATGCCTCTGTTGCCGGTGGAAGCGCTTCGTCCTCGCGTGCATCCGGAACGGAGGCGCCCCCATCAGCCGCCGCGGGCTGCGCTTCCACGCGACTGCCATCGGCCTCTGGAGTAGTCGATGCGTCCGCTGCCTGGACTCCTCTGGACGCAGGAGTCGTCGGCTGGACCGTGAACATCTCCTGGGTCGCCCGTTGTGGATCCAGTCCGACCGGACGCCTCCGTGGCTTCCGCAGGAAGTCCACCGACGGAAGGGGCGCCAGTTCCTCTTCTTCGTCGACCGCGTGCTCCGGAAACAGCGACACCGGGTCATCCGGTTCAGCCAGGTCCGGCGGCGGCTCCGCGACGGGCAGCTTCACGGCCGGCAACGTCATGGACGCCTTCGGCGGCGCGGCGCGTGTCCCCGGTTTCTCGAGGACCACCTTCGCCGGAGGCTCTACCGGTGCCGGCGCTTCAATGCCTGACGCAGGCCGTGCCGGATTCACGGCTGGAGTCCGTCGCACCAGCCCCGGCGGCGCCACCTCCATCCCGCTCCGCCGCGCGACGATGCGATCGATGAGCGCCTTGCTCGCCGCGTCCAGCTTGGTGAAGCGCACCGTCATCCCGGTCCGAGCACTGCCCGCGTCCGGCTGCGCCTTCAACACCACGCCTTCACCGCGCAACAGCCGCGTGCCATCCGCGAGGACGAACTCGAACGCCAGCCCCGTGCCTTCCGGCTTGAGTGCTCGCGTGGCCACGAACACTCCACCGCGCCCCACGTTCGAGCCATACCGCTCGATGAACTCCTCCTCCCCCGTGTACGGGAGTCGGATGCGCAGCGGGAGGAGCTTGGGGGCCGGCCCGGTCATCGCAAGGGGATCCGCACGTCCCCGCCGGAGCCCCGCACCACGAGCGCCAGCCCATCGTCTTGCACGGCGTCCGGCGGCACCTCGAACAGCAGCGCCACTTCCGTGCGCTGCGCGGGCGCCCACATGGAGGGCAGGGGCTTCGTGCCGGACACCGCCTGCGCGTCACGCGCCAGCGGATACGTCTGCCCCTTCGCGTCCGTGAGCTTCACGCCCTCCAGCGTCAGCGGCGCGGGCATCCCACCCACGTTCTGGGTGATGAGCTCCACGCGAAGGAACAGGTCCTCCGTCGTGAGGCTCAGCCCCGACTTGCCGGAGCCCTTCACCGAGTGCGACGCCTCCAGCCCCGTCACCTTCATCGCCACCGTGTCCACGTGCACGGTGTCGTTGCGCTCGGGCAGCCGCAGCTTGCGCGGCCCGCTGTCGCCCATGCCCGCGGCCAGGCCCGCCAGCTTCGACTCCTCCGGCTCGCGCTGGGCAGGCTGTGGACGCGCGGCCACGGCGCCGCCCTGCTTCACCCGGTCCGCCTCCGCGCGCAGCTTCTGGAGCGTGCGCGCGTCGGCTTCCTGTCCCTCTTCGGACGTGGAGGCTTCCTTCGTGCAGCCCCCCAACAGGAGGGCCGCCGTCAGGAACGCCAGGATGCGGGATGAAGCGCGAGGACTCACGCCGGGCTCGCGCCCTTCACCAACTCGAAGAGCTTCTCGAGCGCCACGGGCAGCTTGTCCGCGTCCGGGCCACCGGCCTGGGCCATGTCCGGCTTGCCGCCGCCCTTGCCGCCCACTTCCTTGGCCATCTCGCGAACCAGGTTGCCCGCGCTGATGCCCTTGGCGACGAGGTCCTTCGTGGCCGCCACCAGGATGACGGCGCGGCCGTCCTTCTCACCGCCAATGGCGATGATGCCCGACCCGATGCGGTCGCGCAGCTGATCCGCCATGCCGCGGAACACCTTGTCGTCCGCGGGGTCCACGCGCGTGGCCAGCACCTTCATGCCGTTGACCTCGCGCGCCTGGTCCAGGAGGTCCTTCTGCGAGGCCGACTGGGCCTTCACCGAGACCTCCTCCACCTTGCGCTCCAACTCCTTCACGCGCTTCTGGGTGGCCTCGACGCGGACAGCGACTTCCTTGGGGTTCGTGCGCAACAGCGCCGCGACCTTCTTGAGCTCGTGCTCCTGCTCGCGCACGAACTGGAGCGCGCCCACGCCCGTCACGGCCACGATGCGCCGCACGCCGGAAGCGACGCCGCTCTCGCTGGTGACCTTGAACAGGCCGATGTCGCCGCTGCGCTTCACGTGCGTGCCGCCGCAGAGCTCCGTGGACTCCGGGTGCACGGTGACGACGCGCACGGTGTCGCCGTACTTCTCACCGAACATGGCCACGGCGCCGGACTTCTTCGCGTCGTCCAGGTTCATGACACGCGTCTGCGCATCCGCGTTGTCGCGCACCCAGGTGTTGACCAGGTCCTCCACCAGCTCCAGCTGCTCCTGGGTGGCGGGGGAGAAGTGCGAGAAGTCGAAGCGCAGGAAGTCCGGCGCGACGACGGAGCCCGCCTGCTTCACGTGCTCGCCGAGCACGCGCTTGAGCGCCTTGTGCAGCAGGTGCGTGGCGGAGTGGTTCGCGCGGATGGCCTTGCGGCGCTCCACGTCCACGGACGTCTGCACCATGTCACCGACCTTGAGCGTGCCTTCCTTCACCTCCACGCTGTGGACGATGAGGCCCTGCACCGGGCGCTGCGCGTCCTTCACCTGCACCACGGTCTTGCCGCCGTGCGCGACGATGCGGCCCGTGTCGCCCTGCTGGCCGCCGGACTCGCCGTAGAAGGGCGTGCGGTCCAGCACGACTTCCACCGTGGCGCCCGCGGAGACCTGGGGCACCTCCACTCCGTCCTGCACCAGGGCGATGACGCTGCCTTCGCCCTCGTGGCCCTCGCCGTCGTAGCCCAGGAACTGGGTGGGGGCGGTGCGCGCGAGGACGGTCTGGAAGACCTCCGTGGTGCCCTTCTTGGTCTTGACGAAGTCGTCCTGCTCGTCGGCTTCCTTCTCCTTGATCTTGTTGAAGCCCTCCAGGTCCACGTCGTAGCCGCGCTCGCGCGCGATGATCTGCGTGAGGTCCCAGGGGAAGCCGTAGGTGCCGTGCAGCAGGAAGACGACGTCGCCAGCGAGGATCTTGCCGCCGGAAACCTGGAGCTTGGACAGCTCCTCGTCCATCAGCTTGAGGCCGCGGTCGAGCGTGCGGCGGAAGCCCTCTTCCTCGTGCTTGGCGACTTCGAGGATGAAGGTGCGGCCGTCGCGCAGCTCGGGGAACGCGTCGCCCATGAGCTCGATGACGCGGTCCACGACCTTGAAGAAGAAGGGCTCCTTGATGCCCAGCTGCGTGTCACCGTGGCGGATGGCCCGGCGCATGATGCGGCGCAGGACGTAGCCGCGCGCCACGTTGGAGGGCTGGACGCCGTCGGCCACGAGGAACGCGGTGGCGCGGGCGTGGTCGGCGACCACGCGCTGCGAGGCGCCGGTCTCCTGGGTGTAGGGCTTGCCGCACAGCTCGCTGACGGTGGCGAGGATGCCCTGGAAGAGGTCGGTGTCGTAGTTGGAGCGCTTGCCCTGGACGACGGACGCGATGCGCTCCAGGCCGGCGCCGGTGTCGATGGACGGCTTGGGGAGCGGGATGAGGGGCGCGTCCTTCTCCTTGCGTTCGAACTGCATGAACACGAGGTTCCAGATTTCGAGCCACCGGTCGCAATCACACGCGACGCCCTGGCACTTCCTGCCCGCGGCCTCTTCCACGCAAGGGATGTCGTCGCCCTGGTGGTAGTGGATTTCAGAGCAGGGGCCGCACGGGCCGGTGTCGCCCATGGCCCAGAAGTTGTCCTTGTAGCCGAGCTTCAGGATGCGGTCGCGAGACACGCCCTCCTTCGCCCACAGGTCGAAGGCCTCTTCATCCCAGGGGATGTTGTTCTCGCCGTTGAACACGGTGACGGCGAGCCGGTCGATGGCCAGGCCGAGCCGCTTCGTCACGAACTCCCAGGCGAACGAGATGGCGTCGGCCTTGAAGTAGTCGCCGAAGGAGAAGTTGCCGAGCATCTCGAAGAACGTGTGGTGGCGCGCGGTGTAGCCCACGTTGTCGAGGTCGTTGTGCTTGCCGCCAGCGCGCACGCACTTCTGGGACGAGGTGGCGCGGCGGTAGTCGCGCTGCTCACGGCCGGTGAAGACGTCCTTGAACTGGACCATGCCGGCGTTGGTGAACAGCAGGGTCTGGTCGCCAACGGGCACCAGCGAGGAGGAGGCCACACGGCGGTGGGCGCGCTCCTCGAAGAACTGGAGGAACGCCTCGCGGATCTGGGAGGCGGTGAGGGCGGAAGGCATGGTGTGGGTATATGCCACAAGAGGGCCGGGCGCAGCAGTTCCTGGACGGGTCATCCCCCCTGGGACGGGGCATGTAGGCAGGGCTGACGTCAGGAGGGCAGGGGAGCGGCCGGGGGC
>NZ_RAWR01000291.1:0-10447 GCF_003986945.1 Corallococcus sp. AB018
CCCGGGCACCGCGTGGAGCCCGGTGGAGGCGGGGCTGGACGGGCCGTGGCCCTTCGCCACCGCGGGCGCGGACCCGCTGGACGTGCCGCGCGCGCCGCTGAGCCTGAACCTGGACATGGGCACGGTGCTGGGGCCGTACGAGGAGCCGCCGACGCATGCGCGCGTGCTGCCCATCCACCCGGCCGGAATGGCGGAGCCCTTCGGCTACCTGGTGGCCGGCGTGAGCCCCCGCCGCGCGATGGATGACACCTACCGCGGCTTCTACGAGCAGCTCCAGGCCACGGTCACCAACGCCGTCGCCAGCGTGCGCGCCTACGAGGCGGAAGCGCAGCGCGCGGAGGCGCTGGCGGCCATCGACCGGGCGAAGACGGCGTTCTTCTCCAACGTGTCGCACGAGTTCCGCACGCCGCTCACGCTCATCCTGGGGCCGCTGGAGGAGTCGCTCGCGGACGCGTCCGCGCCCCTGCCGCCATCGCAGCGCGCGCGCCAGGAGCTCACCCATCGCAATGCCCTGCGGTTGTTGAAGCTGGTCAACTCGCTGCTGGACTTCTCGCGCATCGAGGCGGGCCGGGTGAAGGCGAGTTACCACCCCACGGACCTGACGCGGCTCACCGAGGACCTGGCCAGCGTCTTCCGCTCCGCCATGGAGAAGGCGGGGCTCCAGTACACCGTCGAGACGCAGGACGTGGGCGAGCCCATCTACGTGGACCGGGACATGTGGGAGAAGGTTGTCCTCAACCTGCTCTCCAACGCGTTCAAGTTCACGCTCCACGGCGGCGTCACCGTGCGGCTTCAGCGTGAGGGGACGCGGGTGCGGCTCACCGTGCGGGACACCGGCACCGGCATCCCGGAGGCGGAGCTGCCGCGCGTGTTCGAGCGCTTCCACCGCGTGGAGTCCTCGCGCGGGCGCACGCATGAAGGCACCGGCATTGGCCTGGCGCTCATCCAGGAGCTGGTGAAGCTGCACGGCGGCACGTTGGGCGTCCACAGCGTGGAGGGCGAGGGCAGCACCTTCTTCGTGGAGCTGCCGCTGGGCCGCGCGCACCTGCCCGCTGAACAGGTCCAGGAGGACGAAGGGACCCCGCACGCGGGCAAGCTGGGGTCCGCCTTCAGCGAGGAGGCCCTGCGCTGGCTGCCGGATGCGCCGGAGTCCCTCCCGCCGCCGGGTGCCGAGCCGGAGCCAGTGAGGGCTTTCAGCAGCTCCTCCGTGCTGGGAAACACAGGCGCGGGGTTCGCGCTGCCCATGGGGCGTGGGCGCGTCCTCGTCGCGGACGACAACGCGGACATGCGCGGGTACGTGAGCAGCCTGCTGTCGGCCCACTGGAACGTGCGCGCGGTGGCGGACGGCGAGGCGGCCTTCGAGGCGGCGCTCGAGCTGACGCCGGACCTCATCCTCAGCGACGTGATGATGCCCCGGCTGGACGGCTTCGGGCTGCTCCACAAGCTGCGCGGCGACGCGCGCACGCGCGGCATCCCCTTCATCATGCTGTCGGCGCGCGCGGGCGAGGAGGCCCGCATCGAGGGGCTCCAGGCCGGCGCGGACGACTACCTGGTGAAGCCCTTCTCCGCGCGCGAGCTGCTGGCGCGCGTGGACAGCCAGCTCCAGTTGGGGCAGGCCCGGCAGCAGCTGTCCGACTTCTTCATGCAGGCCCCCGCGGCCATGTGCGTGATGATGGGCCCGGACCTCGTCTTCTCTGTCATCAACCCCATGTTCGCGAACCTGATGGGCCGGGACATGCTGGGCAGGCCCGCGCGCGACGCGCAACCGGTCGGAGGCCACGGCGTGCTGCTCCAGCACCTGGAGCGCGTCTACCGCACCGGCGAACCCTTCGTGGGCCGCGAGGTCCCGGCGCGCCAGCCGGACAGCCAGGGCGGCCTCAAGGAGCTGCTGCTGGACGTGGACATCCACGCCCAGCGCGACGGAAAGGGCCGCATCCAGGGCCTGCTCGTCGCCGTGCAGGAGGTCAGCGAGCGCACCCACGCGCGCCAGCAACTGGAGACCCTCACGCATGACCTCCAGCACGCGGTCGCCGCGCGCGACACCTTCCTGGGCGTGGCGTCGCACGAGCTGAAGACTCCCGTCACCGCGCTGCTCCTGCACCTGGAGATGACGCGCCGGCGCCTGTCTCCCAAGCGCGGCGAGCCGCCCTCCGCGGAGAAGCTCACGTCCGCGATGGACTCCGCGCTGCGGCAGGTGGAGCGGATGTCGCGGCTGGTGGACGAGCTGCTGGACGTCTCACGCATCCGCGCGGGCAAGCTGGACTTCCACATGGAGGAGAGCGACCCGATGGAGATGATCCACGAGGTCCTCGACACCTTCCGCGAACAGATGGAGCAGGCCCGCTGCGTCCTGGAGCTGCGGGCGGAGCTGAACCTGCGCGTGTGGTGGGACCGCTCGCGCATGCAGCAGGTGCTGACGAACCTGGTGTCCAACGCCATCAAGTACGCGCCGGGCACGCCGCTGCGCATCGGGTTCACCAGGCGCGGCGACCGGCTCATCCTCTACGTGTCGGACGGCGGCCCGGGCATCCCGCCCGAGCACCAGGCCCGCGTCTTCGAGCGCTTCGAGCGCGGCGGCCCGCCCCAGACCGTTCACGGCCTGGGGCTGGGCCTCTTCATCGCCCATCAAATCGTGCAGGGCCACCACGGCAAGCTGGTCCTGCAAAGCCCCCCCGGCCAGGGCGCCACCTTCTTCATCGACCTGCCGCTCCCTCCGCGGGCCCAGGCCTGAGCGCGCGCCTCAGTGCGCGACGCTCGGGGGTTTCACCGGACCGGGCAGGATGTTCTGGTTCACGTGGAAGAGGTTCTGCGGGTCGTATGTCCGCTTCACCTCCACCAGCCGCGGGTAGTTGTCACCGTAGGTGGCCTGCACGCGCTCCTGGCCCTCATCCATCATGAAGTTCACGTAGGCGCCGCCCGCCGAGTACGGGTGCAGCGCGCTCCAGTACTCCTTCGTCCAGGTGGAGATGTCCGCCGCCCGCTCCGGTGACGGATCCACCCCGACGATGACCTCCGACCAGCGCGCGTCGCGGAAGCGGAAGGCCGTGTCATGCGGGCCCACGCGGTGCGCCGCCCCGTCGATGGGGTACAGGTGCATGGTGGACTGCATGGACGGCAGGCGCCCGGCGAAGGACACGTGCTGCTCGATGGCCGCGTCCGGAATCTCGCGCACGAAGTCCGCGCGCCAGTACCACTGGTGTCCCGGCGGGTAGAGCGCGTCGAAGGCGGTCTGCAACATCGGGAAGGGCATGGGCATCACGCCGTGCAGCGCGGGCTTGAGCGCCAGCACGGGCGCGAACAGCTCGTCCGCGCGCGCGGGGTCGCCCGTGTAGCACCACACCACGCCGCACATCTTCTGGAGGTGGAGCTCCTCCGGGAAGGGCGGCGCGGGCGGCACGGTGATGAAGGCGAAGAAGCCGCTGAGGTCCTCCGGCGCGGCCGGGAGGAACTCGCGATACCAGCGCATCACCTCCGCCGCGCGGTCCAGGGGCCAGAGCGTGGGGCCACCGATGACGATGTCCACGGGGTTGGCGCGGAAGAGGAACGACGTCACCACGCCGAAGTTACCGCCCCCGCCGCGCACCGCCCAGAACAGGTCCGGGAACTTCTCCTCGTTCGCGGTGACGAAGCGACCGTCCGCGAGCACCATGTCCACGGCGAGCAGGTTGTCGATGGTGAGCCCGAAGCGGCGCGTGAGGTATCCCAGGCCGCCGCCCAGCGTGAGCCCGGCCACGCCCGTGGTGGAGATGATGCCGGAGGGCACCGCGAGCCCGAAGGCATGGGTGGCGTGGTCCACGTCCCCCCAGACGGCGCCGCCCGCGACGCGCACCGTGCGGGCCTCGGGATCCACGCGCACGTCGCGCATGCGCGACAGGTCGATGACCAGTCCGTCATCCACCAGCGCCAGTCCGCCGCCGTTGTGGCCGCCGCCGCGCACGGCCAGGGGCAGCTTGCGCTCGCGGGCCAGGGCCACCGCGGCGATGACGTCCGCCACGTCCGCGCACCGGGCCACCATGGCCGGGCGCTTGTGGATCATCGCGTTGTACAGCTGGCACGCCTCCGCGTAGTCGGCGTCTCCTGGCTGGATGAGCGTGCCGCGCAGCTGCGCCCGGAACAGCTCCACGCTGTCCGGCGTCAGCCCGCCGGGCAGGCCGGGGCCTGTCTGCGGACGGTGGGTTTCGAGTGTCACGGCGGTTCCCTCCTCAAGAGCCGGCACCGGCACGGCGCCTGACTCAACGGATGCGCACGGTGACGGCCTCGCAGCACCAGAAGGCAGGAAGGGGCCTCCTGGCACGCGCCGGTGGGCGGGTACGGACGCAGCGCTCCGCCACTCCGCCACCCGGAAGGGACGGCTCAGCCCGCCGCCACCTCGCGCAGGCTGTCCTCCACGCCCGCGAGCAGCAGGTCCAGGTCCGCGTCCGGGATGTTGAGCGCGGGCGCGATGTAGACGGTGTTGCCCATGGGGCGCAGGTAGAGGCCGCGGCGGCGAGCGGCCTCGTAGACGCGCCAGCCGCTGTCCGCGAAGTAGCCTCCGCCACCCAGGTCCACCGCGCCCACCATGCCCACCGCGCGCGGGCGCACGAGCCCGGGGAGGGTGGCGGCCATGCGCTCGAAGGCGGCCTTCACGCGAGGCGCCTTGCGCTGCACCTGCCCCAGCACGTCCTCGTCGCGGTACACGGCCAGCACCTCGCGCGCCACGGCCGCGCCCAGCGGGTTGCCGCAGTACGAGTGCCCGTAATAGAGCGCCCGGTCCTTCGCCCCCAGGAAGCCCTGGAAGATGCGCTCGGACGCGAGCGTGGCGGCGAAGGGCAGCATGCCCCCACTGAGCGCCTTGGCCAGGCACAGGAGGTCCGGCACCACGCCAGCCAGGTCCACCGCGAAGCGAGCACCGGTGCGGCCCATGCCGGTGAAGACCTCGTCGGCGATGAGGAAGGTGTCCACCGCGCGGGTGGCCTCGCGCACCTCGCGCACGAAGTCCGGCGACGACATCCACATGCCCGCCGCGCCCTGGAGCACGGGCTCCAGGATGACGCCTGCGATGCCGTCCGGATCCGCCGCGAGCGCGGCCTTCACCTCGGCCAGGGCGCGCGCGTGGCCATCGGGTTCAGCGGGGGACGGCACGTGCACCACGTCGAAGAGGAGCGGGCCGAACACGTCTCGGAACTCGTGCACGCCGCCCACGCTGGTGGCGCCAATCGTCTCGCCGTGGAAGGCGCCGGTCAGGGTGATGAAGCGGGTGCGGCGGGGGCGGCCGTTCTGGGCCCAGTACTGCGCGGCCATCTTGATGGCCACCTCCACCGCGGTGCTGCCGTTGTCCGAATAGAAGACGCGCGACAGCTTCTGCTCCGAGGGCACGTCCGCCCGGTCCGCGCCCGGAGCCAGCGCGGTCAGCTCCGCGCCCAGCAGGGCCGCGGGTCCGTGCGTGATGCCCGCGAGCGAGACGTGGGCCAGGCTGCCCAGTTGCTCGGTGAGTGCGTGCACGAGGCGCGGGTGGCGGTGTCCCAGGGTGGACACCCACCACGAGCCGTTGGCGTCCAGGTAGCGCCGTCCGTCCGCGTCATGGAGCCAGACCCCCTCCGCGCGGACGATGACGAGCGGGTCCGTCTTCGCGATGTACTGCTCCATCGCGGTGTAGGGGTGCCAGACGTGCTGCTTGTCCAGTCCGACGAGGGTTGCCCGATCCACGGTGGAGGCTCCTGGGCGCAAGGGGAGTGAAGCCCGGGGTGACGCGCCGCGTGCCCTTCTGCCCTCCCTGGGGACGGCCCGCAACGTCGCGGTGCGACACGAGGGACGGAGGCGAATGGATGGCCGCACCGGGCCTTATCCACCAGCGGACAGGCGGAGGAATGGGACGCTCAGTGGCGTGCGTCCGGGACGGGACGGTGGGGCCGGTCCGCTGCCGGTGACATGGGGAGCGCTGACATTGCCATGACAGGGGGGGTGTTAGCCCTGTGTCTGTCATCACGGGAGAGTCATGGCCATCGTCATCTTCTTCATCAGTCACTGGCTGCTCTGCGTCTTCTTCCAGAGCTTCTTCCAGCACCGTTACGCGGCGCACCGCATGTACAGCATGGGTCCGCGCACGGAGAAGGTGATGCACCTGCTCACCTACCTGGTGCAGGGCTCGTCGTACCTGTCACCGCGCGCCTACGCCATCCTGCACCGCGAGCACCACGCGTACTCGGACACGGAGAACGACCCGCACTCGCCGCACTACTTCAAGGACGTGATGCGGATGATGTGGCACACGAAGGAGCGCTACACGGGCATCCTGGCGCGCCGGATCCAGCCGGAGCCGCGCTTCGAGGGTGGCTATCCGGAGTGGAAGCTCGTGGACGAGACGCTGGGCCAGTCCTGGTTCGCGGTGCTGGGCTGGGTGGCGCTATACACGGCGTTCTACGCGACGTTCGCGACGTCGCCCTGGATGTTCCTGCTGCTGCCGGTGCACTTCGTGATGGGGCCGGTGCACGGCGCCATCGTGAACTGGTGCGGGCACAAGTACGGCTACCGGAACTTCAAGGGCGCCGACAAGTCGCGCAACACGCTGCCGGTGGACGTGCTGTGCATGGGCGAGCTGTTCCAGAACAACCACCACAAGTACGGCAGCAGCCCGAACTTCGCGGCGCGCGCCTTCGAAATCGACCCCACGTGGCAGGTGATGCGCGTGCTGTCCAAGCTGGGCGTCATCCGCATCACCACGCCCCAGCGCGCCGTGTACCCGGAGCCGCGTGAAGTGGCCCGCCAGAGCGGCGCCGGAGCGCAGGTGG
Organism: Corallococcus sp. AB018; assembly: GCF_003986945.1. Lineage (NCBI taxonomy): Bacteria > Pseudomonadati > Myxococcota > Myxococcia > Myxococcales > Myxococcaceae > Corallococcus > Corallococcus sp. AB018. The sequence continues at coordinate 6,768 of NZ_RAWR01000291.1, forward strand.
CCTGACGCGAGGTCCAGACTTGAAGCAACGCGGGGGGGCCGTCCGACAGGGACTGCTCCCCCGTGGTGTTTCTCAGCCCTGCTGGAGCGTGGCGGCCAGCGGCTGGCCCACCTCACCAGAGGAGATGAGCAGCACCGTGTCCCCGAGGGAGAACACGCCGTCACACTCCTCCGGGCGGCTGTAGTCCGCCTGGCGCACCTGCACGCCGCGCGCGGCCCACTCCGTGGCCTTGTCCGGATTGCGCACCGCGACCGCGATCTGGTTCGCGGGGACCTTCTTCAGCAGTCCCTCAATGACGAAACGGCCCAACCGGCCCGTGGCTCCCATGATGACGAACATCGGAGTCCTCTCCCTTTTCCGGATGGAAGCAATCGCGCTATCACGCCTTGCCATGATGCCTGTCTGCACTCAACGCACTGCGACGACCGCCTTTGTACTCGTCCTCGTTGGCTGTGGATCAGCCACTATCGGCACCGTCGGCAAACCGGTCTCGGCGAAGTGGTCAGGCTCGGTCGTGACTCCTGATGGAGGACAGCTGAGCACGACCATCTACTATGGCCCCTGGCAATGCAGCGCCGCATTCCTGTCCCGGTGCGAATCGAAATGCGCTGCCCAGGGCCACCGGCTCATGGGCTGCATCTGGCTGGCGGACATCAAAAGCGATTGGAAGGGCCGCTACTTCTTCATGCCTGCGGAGGCCGGTGGGCGAATGGCCATCACCCACTGCTGCTGCGACTACCCGAAGGTGGATGGAGAAAGCCTGCGGAAGACATGGAACAACGCCCGTCCGGGCTTCCGTGATGCATGGGGGCGAGAATTTGGCCCGTGGCCGAAGTCGAGCTCTGGCAAGTATTGGCCGGGCCATCACATCTTCGACCTGGGCCACGGTGGCCCGCCGACAGCGCCGAGCAACGTGCTGCCAGCCCCGGATGACGTACACAACGTCTTCAATTCCGAGTACCCCGCCTGCTACGCACCAAGTGGGAAGTGGCTGGCACCGGGCCCTGAGCGCCCCTACGTGGACTGAGGGCGGCACCATGCTCACGAACATGCAGCGACTGCTGGCGGAAATCTCCGCCCGCCACTTCCCCAATCCTCCCGCCACACCCGCCCAACTTGCCGCCTTCGAGGCGCGCGTCGGATGGAAGCTCGATGAGGAACTGCGCGCCTTCTACCTGCACTGCGATGGCGCGGCCCTCTTCCAGCCCTTCCCGGACGCGAACTACCACCTGCTGCCTCTGGAGCAGATCCGCCGAGCCCGCATGGCCATGCGCCCAGGTGATGACGACCAGTTCGGCTCCGCGTCCTGGTACACGCTCGTGGATCTCCAGGACTCCGACTATGTCATCCTGGACGTCGCCCATCCGGTGAATGGCCGGTACCCGCTCCTCGACGCGTACCACGAGACCTTCCCTCAAGGCGTGCGCCCCATCGCCGTCTCCTTCAGCGAGTTCCTGGAGAGGGCGCTCACCAGTGCCAACTCTTACTTCTGGTTGAACAGGTAAGCGCCCTACCAGGGAGTAGCGACCAGGCAGCGTCTTGACTCGCTCAAGGGGCTTGGGACGCGACTTTGGCCAAGGGAAAGAGCCCACTGCGCGAACACCCGCGATGGTAGCGTGCCCATCCGGGAGGTCACGAATCCTTGCTCCAACCCTTCAGATTGGCTCTTCCCCTGGCGCTCATTGTCACCTGGGGAGCTGCCGCGCAGGCACAGCCGGCCACGAGGACGCGCATCGGGCGTCAGCGCACCGTGACCATCGCCAGCACGTCCGCCGATCCGCTGCCCATCGTCCATGTGGCGGGAGACACGCCGACAGTGTTCCTCTTCTCTTCGCCGATCCAGAAGAAGACCCTGACCTTCGATGAGTCCCGGATCCGCCTCCTGGATGCGGGCGAGCGCTCCGTCATCATTCAGCCCGTGGCCAGTCTTGGTGACGATGAGCGTCTGGAGATTGGAGTCTTCTTCGACGATGGCCGAGCGCCCGCACGGGCCGCCTTCGTGCTCATGAACCACCCGGCTGAAGTGGACTCGCGGATCGACGTGCAGCGCCTGGAGCTTCTGAACACGACCTGTCCGCCCTCGGCTCAAGCACCAGCGCCGAAACCGGAAGACTTCGTGCTGCTTGGCTACGTGGACGACAAGGGCATCGCGGCGTCCAGCAGAAAGGGCCGGAGGGGGCCTGTACAGGGACTTTCCGTGGAGTCGCTCGTGGCCTTTCGGGGCACGAAATGGATTCTGGCGGACGTGAAGATCAAGAATGAGTTGGACCACCCGGACTGGACACCCGGAGAGGCAACGTTCGTGGGCCGGCTCGACCTGCCTCTGCGAGCGAGGCTCGTCGCGAAGCAGCCGGGGCCGATTCCTCCTGGTGAGTGGAGGCGGGTCCTTGTGGTCGTGGAAATGCCTGAAACGAAGGCAGACCTTGTCTTCACCCTGGAGGTGCGCGGGGATGGGGGACGTCATCTCACGATTCCAGCCGTACGCTTTCCACAGCCCGCGGAGGTGGCTGTCCAATGAGCGCGACGATGATCAACCTTCCTCCCGGTTCGCTCATTGATGGATGGCAGGTGGCCAAGGCACTCGGCGACGGAGGCTTCGCGTTCGTCTTCCTGGGCGAAAAGAACGGCAGGCACCGCGCCATCAAGGTGGCCCAGCACCGGGAGTCCAGCGGCGACCTCAAGCAGACCCATGCTCGGACGCTGCGGGAGTTGACGGCGCTGCTCATGCTGGACCATCCGAACATCGTCCGGCCGCAAGGGCATGGCCTCGCGGAGAGCGGGAACCTCTACCTCGCGCTCGACTATGTGGACGGCTGGACGCTCGCGGAGTGGGCGGAGCGCAAGCACCCGACCGTTCGTGAAATCCTCGGCGTCTTCGAGAAGCTCGCCGGTGCGCTGTCGTACATGCACGGCCGGGGCATCCTGCACCGGGACCTGAAGCTGTCCAACGTCCTCATCCGCAAGAGCGACGGCGAGCCCGTCATCATCGACTTCAGTTGCGCGACCTATACGCTCGCCGAAGACCTGACGAACGGGGGTTTGCCTCCAGGCACGGACCGCTATCGCGCCCCCGAGCAGTTCAAGTTCCTGCGCGAGCACAAGGATGAGCGCCGGGCGCGCTACGCCTTCCAGGTCGCCGACGAAATCTTCGCGGTCGGTGTCATGCTCCATGAGCTGCTGACGGACCCACGACCGACGGAGTTTCGTCCGCGCTTCGACTTGAACAGTCTTGCCCTCCCACCGCCGCCACCCCGCCTGGTGAATGCGCGGGTTCCAGCGGAGTTGAGCGATCTCGTGGAGAGCGTCCTGGCCCGAGACCCCAAGAAGCGTCCGGTCGACACCGAGGCGCTGCGCCGTGAGCTCGCGGAACTCCGAGCCAGTGCTTCCGCTGAATACGACGTGCCGGTTCATCCGCCCTCGAAACAGCGCCACGGCGAGCCGGCCTCGGAGGCGCTGGAGATGCCCTCCATCCCCCAGTCGCTCCAGCGGCACGTCGCCCGAGTTGACCGCGACCGCGGCCAATGGCGTGGTCTCCTCGCCGGCATCGTCGCGCTCGCCATCGCCGCGCTCCTCTGGCGTTTCGCCGGGGGCCCATTCGAACCACACGTTCCCGCGGGCCCAATCCATCCCATCACCTCTTCCGCACCACCCCAGGCGACCCCTGCTGCTATGTCCACCCC
>NZ_RAWR01000292.1:0-10117 GCF_003986945.1 Corallococcus sp. AB018
ACGGTGTACTGCACCGGGCGCAGCGTGCGGGGGAACCTGGCGAGCGGGGCGTCCCGGCCAGAGACGATTGAAGAGACGGCGGAGCAGGTGACCGCGTTGGGCGGGAAGGGCATCGCGGTGCGGGTGGACCACACCGTGGAGGAGGAGGTGGAGGCGCTGTGTCAGCGCATCCGCTCTGAAGCCGGGAAGCTGGACGTGCTGATCAACGACATCTGGGGCGGGGAGACGCTGCACGAGCTGGGGCTGCCGTTCTGGAAGCAGTCTCCGGCGAAGGCTCGGTTGATGTTCGACCGCGCCGTGTACACGCACCTCGCCACCAGCCGCTACGCGGTGCCGCTGATGCTGGAGCGCGACCGGGGGCTCATCGTGGAGGTGACGGATGGGGACTCGTTCGGCTACCGGGGCGGCGTCGCGTACGACGTGACGAAGATGGCGGTCATCCGCCTGGCGTTCGCGATGTCGAGGGACCTGCGCCGCACGAACATCACGGCGATGGCGGTGACGCCGGGGTTCCTGCGCTCGGAGGAGATGCTGGATGGCTTCGGGGTGAAGGAGGCCAACTGGCGCGACGCGGTGAAGAACGTCCCGGACTTCATCGCGTCGGAGACGCCGTCGTATGTGGGCCGCGGGGTGGCGGCGCTCGCGGCGGATCCGGACGTCCACCGCAGGGCGGGGCGCGTGGTCGCGTCTTGGACGCTGGCGCGCGAGTACGGCTTCACGGACCTGGATGGCTCGCAGCCGCACTGGGCGGAGTACTTCGAGCGGACGTATGGGAAGCCGTACACCGTCGCGGATGAGGCGGCCTATGCGTCGTGGCTTGGCGGTTCCATCGAAATCGTGTGTCCGGACTGGCCGAAATACTGACCGTGCACGGCTCATCCCCGGCGGCCGGGCGAAGCGCTATGGTCTGACGCGAGAGGTCGCGCACATGGCCAAGGGGAACCGCAGGAACGACGAGCCGGATCGGATCGACGAGACCCGGGTCGCACCGTTGGACGACGACCTGGACGAGACGGATGAGGTCCGCACCGAGCAGACCCAGGTGCCGGCCCCGGTGCAGCGCGACGCCGCGGAGGCAGCCCGTTCCTCCGCGGCGACTCCCGGCCGGAAGTCCTGGGGCAATCAGTCGCGGAGCGCGCCTCCCTCGGGCGCGCCCCCGCGCGCACATGAGTTCACGGGCCTGGAGTCGCGGATGACGCCGCCTCCCGTTCCCGACGATGACCTGGTCCTGGAGACGCGCGTGGATGGGCTGTCGCCCCCGCCGCCGCACCCTGGCCAGGGCGCGTGGGAGGAGGACGCCGCCGCGTTTGCCGCTCCGGAGACCGTCGCTCGCCCTTCGCGTGACGGGGATGGTGGCAGGCAGGGGCGCGCGGGAGAGGGCGGGCGCCCACCTCGTGGCGGTGCACGCGAGAACGGGCAGGGCGCTTCAGAGGCCGTGCGTCCGGGGCGTGCGGTGACTCGCGAAGAGGGGCACGACCTTCCGGAGATCGTCCGTCCTTCACGCGGCGGTGCTCGTGATGATGGCCAGGGCATTCCTGAGAACGCACGCTCCAGCCGTGGTGGCACGCGCGAAGAAGGGCAGGGCCTTCCGGAGATCGCGCGTCCTCCCCGCGGAGCAGGCGCCGCTCGTGGCGGTGCTCGCGAAGAAGGGCAGGGCCTGCCAGAAATCGCCCGCCTGGGCCGTGACGGCGCGAAGCAGGAGGAGAGCTTCGAGCTGCCGGAGATCATCCGCGCGGGCCATGGCGCCGAACTGGACGGAAGTTCTTCCGCGCCTCCGCGCAAGGCCAGCCGGCCGGAGCCGATGATCTTCGCGCCGCTTCCCTCCGCGCAGGCGGCGAACCAGTCCGAAGCGACGCCCGAGCTGCGCACGATGTTCGCCACACACTCCGCGCTGCTCGCGGAGCGCCTCAAGGGCGAGCTCCAGCACAAGATCTACGGCCGCTCCCCGCACCGCATCCTCCGCGTGGACGAACCCGAGGGCCCCAGCACCGCGGGCGGCAAGCAGGCCCGTCAGGCCATCTCGCTCGTGGACCGCAAGGGGACCGCCCCCGCGCTCGTCGCGGGCTGGGTGGACGTGGCCAAGGGACAAGCCTCGCTGCGCAACCACGAGGCCGTGGCCAAGCGCTACGAGTTCCAGCACGGCACGCCGCTGGAGCTGGCCCCGGAGGAATATGAGAAGTTCCTCACCGACTTGGACGAAGTGCTGCGCACCGCCGCCATCCAGGTCCGCATCCTCGTGCCGGACGAATCCGCGCCCGCGCGCGCCACCGTCGGGCAGCAGGCACCGCGCACCACCGGCGTCGCCGTGCGCTGGGTGATGCTGCTCGTCATCGTGGCCTTCCTGCTGGGGCTCGGAGCGGGCGCCACGCTGCTCCACGGCGGCTGACGGCTCACCAGTGTCCAGTGAACGAAGGGGCGCTGCGCACCGGTGCGATGGCCCGGCCGCCTCGCCCCTTCCACCTTGGTGTCTCCCCATCCGGCCGGAGGCACCCATGGCGTCATCCCCTCGCCGTCCGAAGTCCCACCTGCGCAAGCTGCTGGGCGGCTGTGTCGTGTCCGTCGCCCGGGCCTTCGCCCCCACCTCCGTGCTCGCGGACGGCCCTCCGGTGATGGATGTCCGACCGCGTTACGGACGCGTTCCAGGCCCGGGCCGTGACTCTCAAACACTCGGAATCCGAGGCTCGGATCCGCGACTCACTGGATGACGCGGGAGTGACAGCGGGGCGGGGTGCCCCATGGTACGGTGCTCGCGTCATTTTTCAGGGGGACAGCCACGAGTGCCCGCCCTGGAACTTCGTGAGCCCCATCATGCGCAGACTCTCTCTGCTGGCCCTCTGCCTCGTCGTCGCCACCGCGTGTTCCTGCGGCGACAAGGACTCGAAGGGCGGCCCCCCGGAGACCGGCACCTCGCCGACTCCGTCCTCGAAGTCCCCTGGCCTCGCCGTCGAGCCGTTGCCCGAGCCTCCCGCGCTGAAGATCGACGCGGAGGACGCCGCGTCGCAAGGCCCGCTCTCCATCGCGGCCGCGCGGCCGACGGGCCAGGTCTACGGCAGCGCCCGGCCGACCATCACCTTCACCAAGCCGATGATCGCCCTGGGCTCGGTCGCCGCGGAGCGTGGCCTGGCGGCCCCCGCGACCATCGCCCCCGCGCTGGAAGGTGAGTGGCGCTGGCTGGGCTCCGCGAGCGTGGAGTTCGTGCCGAGCGCTCCCGCGAAGATGGGGACGCAGTACACGGTGACGGTGCCCGCGGGCCTCAAGGCCATGGACGGCACCGCGCTGGCGCAGCCGTACACCTTCCAGTTCGAGACGCAGCGCCCCTCGCTCCAGACCGCGCAGCCGGAGTCGGAGTTCCGCTGGCTGCAGCCGGAGCAGGTCTTCACGCTGACCTTCAACCAGGCCGTGAAGGACCTGGCGCAGCACGCACGCCTGGAGCCCGCCACCGGCGCGCCCGTGCCGCTCACGCTGGTGAAGACGACGCCGCTCGCGGACGTGAAGGAAGTGCAGGTGGGCAGCGGCCCGGCGCGCAGGTCCCAGGACCGCCGCGTGAAGTACGAGCTGAAGCCCGCGCAGAAGCTGCCCTCGGGGACGCAGTTCACCCTGGTGGTGGACGGTGAGCTGACGGGCACGGATGGCCCGCTGCCCATGGGCGAGGCGGTGCGCTACCCCTATGCCACCTACGGCGCGCTCAAGGTGGAGTCCGCGGGCGCGTGCGTGTTCACCTGGGGCGAGGAGCAGTGCTCCTACGGCCCGCTCATCCTCTTCACGTCCAACGAGCTGGATGTGGCCTCGCTCAAGGGCAAGGTGACGCTGGAGCCGAAGGCGGAGATCGACTGGGAGCGCGTGCAGACGCAGATGCCGTGGTCGGGCGGGGAGCTGAAGAACCCCTACGTGTCGCTGCCCGGCCGCTACCGCCCCGGCACCACGTACAAGATCAAGGTCGCGGAAGGGTACAAGGACCTCTTCGGCCAGACGGGCCCCGCGTTCCAGGGCCAGGTGAAGCTGTCGGACGTGGAGCCGTCCTTCGACTCCGGCTCGCGCGAGGCGCTGGTGGAGGCGTCGGGTGACGGCTCCATCCCGCTGGTTACGACCAACGTTCCGGAGGTGCTGGCGGAGGTGTGGTCGCTGTCCCCCGCCGAGCTCGCGCGGTTCATCGACACCAACGAGTGGCCGTCCTCGGAGCCCTACCGCACGACGGTGGACACAAAGGCCGCGCGCAACCTGGAGCGCACCTCGCCGCTCGACCTGCGCCCGGCGTTCAACGGGGCGAAGACGGGCCTGTTCCTCGCGCGGCTGGATGCGCCGTCGCTCAAGCAGAAGTATCCGCGCCGGGTCATCGGGCAGGTGACGGACCTGGCGGTGCACGCGAAGCTGGGCGCCGCCTCCGGTGTGGTGTGGGTGACGTCGCTGGCGACGGGCGCTCCGGTGCCGGACGCGCAGCTCACGCTCTGGGACAAGCAGGGCACGGAGCACTGGACGGGGACGACGGACGCCAACGGCCTGGCGAAGGTGCCGGGCTTGTCGGAGCTGCTCAAGCCCAAGGACGAGTCCACCTGGAACACGCCCTGGGCCATGGTGTCCGCGGTGAAGGACACGGACATCGGCGTGACGCTGTCCACGTGGGAAGGCGGCATGTCGCCCGGCGCGTTCTCGCTGCAGAGCGCGTGGGAGGGACGCGTCCCGGACAGCCTGGGCTTCGTGTTCGCCGACCGTGGCATCTACCGCCCCGGTGACGACGTGATGCTCAAGGGCGTGGCGCGCTACCGCCGCCTGGGCGTGCTCAAGTCGCCGCCCGCGAACGCGAAGGCGCAGGTGACGGTGACCAGCTCGCGCGGCGAGAAGGTCTTCCAGACGGAGGCCACCGTCACGAAGTACGGCACCTTCCGCGCGGACCTCAAGCTGGGCAAGGACATGCCGCTCGGCTACTACGACGTGGCGGCGAAGCTGAAGGTCGGAGGCGAGACGCTGAGCTACGGCGGCACCTTCCGCGTGGAGGAGTACCGCGCGCCGCAGTTCCGCGTGGACGTGGCGGTGCCGAAGAAGGACGTCGCGGCTGGCGAGCCGCTCACCGCCCGCGTGGACGCGCGCTACCTGTTCGGCGGCGCCATGGGCGACGCGCAGGTGCGCTGGAGCGTGCAGCGGGTGAGCTCCTTCTTCACGCCCCCGGGCAATGAAGCCTTCACCTTCGGGGTGAACACCTGGTGGTGGGACGACGATCAGCCGGAGCACAGCAGCGAATCGTTCGGCTCCGGTGACGGCCGCACGGACGCGCAGGGCCAGCTGGCGCTGGCGGTCGGCTCCGCGGACGCGCCCGGTGGCAAGACGTGGGAGTACACGCTGGAGGCGGAGGTGGAGGACGTCAACCGCCAGCGCGTCGCCAACCGCAACCTCATCATCGTGCACCCCGCGGACGTCTACGCGGGCCTGCGCACGCTCTCCACCGGCTTCGCGGAGGCCGGCAAGGAGGTGGCCCTGGAGCTGGTCGCCGTATCGCCCGAGGGCAAGCGCCAGGAAGGCGTCGCGGTGGACGTGAACATCAAGCGCCGCGAGTGGAAGTCCATCCGCAAGAAGGGCGATGGCGGCCAGTGGTTCACCGTCACGGAGCCGGTGGAGACGGAGGCGGCGAAGTGCTCGGTGAAGAGCGCGGCGACGCCGCAGCCGTGCAAGTTCACCCCGGCCGAGCCCGGCCTCTACGTGATGGAGGCGGTGGCCACGGACGCGAAGGGCCGCAAGGCGACGACGCGTGACTCGCTCTACGTCACCGGCTCCGGCTGGGTGTCCTGGCAGCGCAACGACACGGACCGCATCGACCTGGTGGCGGACAAGCAGCTGTACGACGTGGGCGACACCGCGAAGATTCTCGTGAAGAGCCCGTACCCGCAGGCGGACGCCATCCTCACGGTGGAGCGCGAGGGCGTGCTCAGCGTGCGCCGCGTGAAGCTCAAGGGCAGCGCCACCGCGCTGGACGTCCCGCTGGGTGAGGGCGCCATCCCCAACGTCTTCGTGGGCGTGGTGCTGGTGCGCGGCCGCGTGGAGGCGGCCAAGGGCATCGAGTCCGGTGACGACCCGGGCCGCCCCGCGGTGCGCGTGGGCTACACGCAGCTGAAGGTGGAGAAGAAGGCCAAGCGCCTGTCGGTGGCGCTGACGCCGGACGCGCCGGAGAAGCGCCCGCGCGACAAGGTGACGGTGGACGTCGCGGTGAAGGACTCGACGGGCAAGGGCACGAAGTCCGAAGTCACGCTCTGGGCCGTGGACGAAGGCGTGCTGCGGTTGACGGGCTACAAGGCCCCGGATCCGCTGGACGCGATGTTCCAGGAGCGCGGCCTGTCGGTGCGCATCGGCGAGCCGCTCATCCACCTGGTGCTGCGCAAGCTGTACGGCGAGAAGGGCTCGCGGCCGGGCGGCTCTGGTGGCTCCGACACGACGGGCTCCGGCATCCGGTCCAACTTCAAGACGACGGCGGTGTTCCAGTCGGTGGAGACGGACGACCAGGGCCAGGCGAAGGTGGAGTTCACGCTGCCGGACAACCTGACCACCTTCCGCATCATGGCGGTGGCCGTGACGGACGCGGACCGCTTCGGCGTGGGTGAGAGCAAGGTGCAGGTGGCCAAGCCGCTGCTGGCGCTGCCGGCGCTGCCCCGGCTGGTGCGAGTGGGTGACAAGGCGGAGGCGGGCGTGGTCATCCACACCACCAACCCGGCCATCAAGGAGGCCAAGGTCACCGCGCAGCTCACGGGCGTGCGCGTGGAGGGGCCCTCGGAGAAGACGGTGCAGCTGGACGGCAAGGCCCGCGAGGTGCGCTTCACCTTCGTGGCCGAGCAGCCGGGCACCGCGGTGCTGCGCTTCTCCGTCGCCGGTGGCGGTGAGACGGACGCGGTGGAGCAGAAGATCCCCGTGCAGCTGCCCGTGGGCATGGAGGCGGTGGCGGTCTACGGCGATACCACCAGCGAGCGCGTGGAGGGGCTCAAGCCGCCGGGCGGCGTGCGCCCGGGCATGGGCGGCCTCTCGCTGACGATGTCCTCCACGGTGATGGGCGGGTTCGACGAGTCGATGAACCAGCTGGTGGACTACCCCTACGGCTGCCTGGAGCAGATGTCGTCGCGGCTGGTGCCGTTCGTCGCGCTGCGCGAGCTGTCCGGCAAGTTCGGCGTGGCGTGGACCGGTGGTTCGGATGAGCAGAAGCAGGCGTTCGTGCGCGGCTTCCTCAGCGAGGACGCGCTGAAGACGCAGGGCACGTTGGATCCGGACACGGTGGTGACGGCGACGGTGCGCAAGATCCAGGCGCTCCAGAACCACGACGGCGGCTTCCGCTTCTGGGCCTCCAGTGAGTGCTCCTCGCCGTATGCGTCCGCGTACGCGACGCTGGCGTTGGCGCGCGCGAAGGAGGTGGGCTACCCGGTGGAGGCTGCCGTCCTCGACAAGGCGAAGAAGTACCTGGCGGACAAGGTGGCGGCGGGCGTGTGCACGCAGTGCGCGTACGGCTGCAACGCGCCGGGCCTGGAGACGCGGGTCTTCGCGCTCTACACGCTGTCTCGCATGGGGGCGCCGCGGCCGTCGTACTACAACGAGCTGTTCGAGCAGCGGCAGAAGCTGCCGCTCTTCGCGCAGGCGATGCTGACGGACGCCATCTTCGTGGGGAAGGGCAACCGCGCGCAGGGCCAGAAGCTGCTCCAGGAGCTGCTCAACAAGGCCCAGGAGTCCGCGGCGGGCGTGCACTTCCAGGAGACGGACGCGAAGACGTACGCGCCGCTCTGGTCCTCCGACACGCGCACCACGGCGCTGGTGCTCCAGACGCTGGTGGACGTGCAGCCGGACCACCCGTACGTGTCGAAGATGGGGCGCTACCTGGCGTCCGCGCGCGAGGGTGACGGGCGCTTCCGCAACACGCAGGAGGCGGCCTTCACGCTGATGGCGCTGTCGGAGGTGGTGCGCCGCAAGGAGACGGCCGTGCCGTCCTTCGAGGCGGTGGTGAAGCTGGGCGGGCAGGTGATCGCCTCCGCCGACTTCAAGGGCCGCGACATGGGCGTGAAGACGGTGCAGGTGCCGGTGGAGAAGCTGGGCCCTGCGGACAAGGCGCAGCCGCTCACCTTCGGGGTGAACGGCACGGGCAACCTCTACTACGGGGCGCTGCTGCGCTACGCACCGGCGCAGCTGCCGGTGGACCCCATGGACCGGGGCATCATCGTCCAGCGCTGGTTCGAGCCGTACACGGGCGGCGGCCAGGCGAAGGCGGCGCGCGCGGGCGAGCTGGTGCGCGTGCGGGTGCGCGTGGCCACGCCCATGCGGCGCAACTTCGTGGCGGTGGACGTGCCGCTGCCCGCGGGTCTGGAGCCGGTGGACACGTCGCTGGCCAGCACGGCGCGGCTGCCGGGCCCCGCGGGCTCCGGCCAGGAGGAGGGCCCCGGCGAGGGCTACGAGTACGAGAGCGAAGAGGACCTGTCGGAGACGGACGAGTCCGAGAACGTCTGGGCGACGCGCTTCTGGTCGCCGTTCAACCACACGGAGATGCGGGACGACCGCGTGGTGTTCTTCGCCGACGAACTGCCCCCTGGTGTGCACGTAGCGACCTTCGTCGCCCGGGCCACGACGCCGGGTGACTTCCTGCTCAAGCCCGCGCACGCGGAGGAGATGTACGCGCCGGAGGTGTTCGGCCGCTCCGAGGGTGGACGCTTCCCGGTGCTGATGCCGGACGAGGTCGCTTCGAAGTGATGAAGCGCCTCACGCTTCGCGGGGCGGTGCGCGCCGTTGCGGTACTGGCGGCGCTCCTGGTGGTGGGCTGCGCGGGCTTCATCGCGTGGCCCCTGCCGGGGACATTGTTGTCCCGCGAGGCGCTGTCCTCGCTGGTGCTCACCGACCGCACGGGCCATGCCCTGCGCGAGGTGCTCTCCCGCGAGGACGGACGCAGTGTGGGCCTTCCGGAGGGACGCATTCCTCCGAAGGTGCGGCAGGCGTTCATCGCCGCGGAGGATCAACGCTTCACGTGGCATCCGGGCGTGGACGTGGTGGCGGTGGCCCGGGCGGCGCGAGACAACGTGTCGGCGGGGCGCATCGTGTCCGGCGCGTCCACGATTCCGCAGCAGTTGGCGCGCAGGCTGGTGCCGCGGGAACGCTCGTGGTGGGGCAAGGCCGGCGAGGCGCTGTGGGCGCTGCGGCTGACGGCGCACCTGTCCAAGGAGCAGGTGCTGCTGGAGTACCTGGACCGCGTGCCGCTGGGGAACTCCACGTTCGGCGTGGAGGCGGCGGCGCGGCGGTATTTCGGGCGGCCCGCGGAGCGGCTGTCGGCGGGACAGGCTGCGCTGCTCGCGGGGATGGCTCGGTCGCCCGCTCGGAGGGATCCGTACCGACGGCCGGAGATGGCCATGGCCGGGATGCGCGACGTGCTGTCGCGCATGGTGGTGGAGGGCTTCCTGACGAAGGAGGAGGCGCGGCTGGCGGAGGAGACGCCGCTGGATCTGGTGCCTCCGGAGCGCGTGTTCGAGGTGCCGCACCTGACGACGGCGCTGCTCCAGCGTCTGCCGGAGCTGGGCCTGGACCGGGCGTCGCGCATCGAGACGACCATCGACCCTGCCCTCCAGGCGGCGGTGGAGAAGGCCATCACGGAGGAGCTGCGGGGCCTGGCGCACCGGCGCGTGGGCGAGGCGGCGGCCATTGTCATCGACAATGCCTCGGGCGAGGTGCTCGCGTACGTGGGGTCCTCGGACTTCCTGGACGAGGAGAAGGGTGGGCAGAACGATGGCGTGCGTTCGCTGCGGCAGCCTGGGTCGGCGCTCAAGCCGTTCGCTTATGGGCTGGCGCTGAGCAAGGGCTTCACACCGTCGAGCGTGCTCGCGGACGTGGAGGTTCACCTGGCGACGCCGGGTGGCGCGTACGTTCCGAAGAACTACGACCGGCGCGCGCACGGCCCGGTGCGGCTGCGGGCGGCGCTGGCGTCCAGTTACAACATCCCGGCTGTGCGGGTGGCGGACGCGCTGGGGCCGGAGCAGGTGCTGCGCGTGCTGCGCGAGGCGGGCTTCCAGAGTCTCAAGGAGAGCGCGTCGCACTACGGCGTGGGCATCGTGCTGGGCAACGGGGACGTGACGCTGCGCGAGCTGGCTCGGGCGTACCGGGGGCTGGCGCGGGG
>NZ_RAWR01000293.1:0-10099 GCF_003986945.1 Corallococcus sp. AB018
GGGGGACAGCCCCGAAGTGCGAGGCATGCAGGTGACGGGCAGGGCGGGGGCGGGCATGTCGGACGCTCCGAAACACCATGTGCTGCCGCAAGAGCACCGCGAATGGTTCGAGCGGCGCGGATTCAAGGGCGACATGGACATCGACAACTTCTGCGTCCGGCTGGAGCAGGCCGATCATGAGGCGATTCACGGCGGGGGAAACTGGAAGCTGGGACGCACATGGCCCGGCGAGTGGAACAGGATGATTATGAAGGCCCTGCGCGATGCCGAGATTGCCACTGGTCGAACTCTGACGCGGAACGAGATCCTGACTCTCGTAGCGAAGAGCATGCGGGACTATAGGATCCCGATGAACTTCACTCGTGGGAGAGGACGATGAGCGATGGAGGTGCATGGCAGGGCAACATCAAGGCGCGCCTGTACGAACGGATCCGTGAGCGAGGCTACGACTCACTGACCGCCTTTGCCGATGCGCGCCCTGCCGTTCCGCTGTACGTCCTGGCCGACGAGCTGGGCAACGACGTTGCTGCGGTGCAAGTGTTGAGCGGCTTGCTGTACGAGGCAGAGCAGCACAAGCGGGTCACGCGCTTCGTTCGCGACGTGCTTGTGCGCGAAGTCGCTGAGGGACTCCCCAACGGTTGGCCGCCCATCTTGGACGACGCAGGCCGCTTCGAGGTTGCAATGACGCTTGGGCGCTGGTCTGCGTACACCCCAGAAACCTATGAAGAGCGCGTGCGGCGGGTGCGCGATGTGCTCCTCGCCAGTCCACCACCTCCCGGCTGGCGCCCGCTCAGTCCTGACGACGAACTGCTTCGGACGCTCCTTCCCGACGAGGACGTCTGACCCGGCGGGCCGTTGAAGGGGCCGCCATGGTGAAGAGAGAATCTCGTGACAGCAAAGGCCAAGACCCCTCCCGAAACCTATTACGCAGGGGCGTACGGGGGGCGCGCAAGGAGTCGCCGGAGGAGTGCGCCCGACGCACGGCTGCGTTCCCTACCTTGCTGGCGCCAAGCGATCCCCTCCTCTTCCAGTGGTACTTGCCCACGCGAACATCCAGGGGGGGAGTGAGCCCCCTCTGATGCCGCCCGATGTGCCGACGCGGACGGAGCAGTTCCGGCTTGGTGTCAACCGCGAGCGCGGAGGACCCGCTATTGAGCAACTGGGCTTTACCTTCTGGTTCGACAACGGAGGCCCGGATGCGGATTGCGCTGCCCTGCGCATCACGTGTGGCGCCTCCTCGGAAGCGGTCCCCAATTCGTGCGTGATGACACTCCCGAAGCGCGGACCGAACGCTGACAGGCTCCAAACTGCCCATGTGTTGGCGGGAGTGGAGCAAAGCATGGCGTTGGCCTGGGACCCTGACGGGTGTGTCTCTACATCATGGGACCATCGCGAACTTCTCTCAGACGAAGGCAGAACCGGAACGTTCGTGGGATGGGTCACGTACCTGTCGCGGCGTCGCGGCAAGGTGCCGCCACTTCCCGCCCCGGCGCGAATCGAGCCGGTCGAGGACAAGGGCACGCTCATCGTTCTGACTCCGGAGCGCTTCACGGTGGCCAACCCGGAGCATGTGGCGCTGGCGCATCGCGTTCGTGAGCTGCTGGCAAGGGCCGATCTCATGCAGCCAGTCACCCCCTGACCCGCCACGGCTCCGTGGGCTGGAAGGGCCGTCATGTGCCCCCAGTGTGCCCCTCCAGCGTGGTTCAGCCGGGCACACCCCGGAACGGGTTGGGACGGGGCGGGATGATGAACCCGAGGGAAATCAAGGCGATAGGGGGTAACAGCGCGTCCTGCCTGGGCTTCCCATTGCCTTGGCCCACGGGTTCAAGTCCCGTACTCCTCGCCACTGAGAAGGGCCCGGAATCGAAAGGTTCCGGGCCCTTCGCTTTTCTGGCCGGGTAGAGCACCAGGGGACGTCCCGACCGGCAATCGAACGGAGGGGCAGGCGTACACCTCGCGTCCCACCTCCTTCCTTCGGTGAACCCATGCGCCCTTCCCTGTCCCGCCTCGTGCTCGCGGCCATCCTGTCCAGCCCGGGAGGTGCGGCCCTCGCGGCGGAGGGGACGAAGAAGCCCGCCACGCAATGGTTGGCCAGCCCTGCTCATGCGGCCCGCGCGGCGCGAGTGGAGGCGGGCCTGGCCCCGGTCGTCATCGAAGGCGAGAAACCCCAGAGCCTGACGCTCCCGCAGTGGATGGCGCTGTACCGGATCCCCGGGCTGAGCATCGCCGTCTTCGACAAGCACTCCATCGTCTGGGCCAGGACCTATGGCGTGAAGGAGGCGGGAGGCTCGGAGCCCGTCACCCTGGAGACGCTGTTCCAGGCGGGATCCATCAGCAAGCCGGTGACCGCCCTGGCGGCGCTGCACTTCGTCGAGGCCGGCAAATGGTCGCTCGACGAGAACATCAACGACAGGCTGCGCTCGTGGACGGTCCCCGAGAACGACTTCACGAAGGAGCAGAAGGTCACCCTGCGCCGGCTGCTCAGTCACAGCGCGGGGACGACCGTGCATGGCTTCCCCGGGTACGCCGTCGACGCTCCCATGCCCACGCTGGCGCAGGTGCTGGAGGGCGTGGCGCCCGCGAACACCGGCCCGGTTCGCGTCGACCTCGTCCCCGGGACGAAGACGCGCTACAGCGGCGGGGGTACGTCCATCGTCCAGCTGATGATGGTGGATCAGCTCCAGAAGCCGTTCCCCCAGGTGATGCGGGAAACGGTGCTGAAGCCGCTCGGCATGAGCAGCAGTTCCTACGAGCAGCCCCTGCCTTCGGCCCTCGCCACCAGGACCGCGACCGGGACGTACTCCAGCGGGAAGAGCGTCGCGGGCCGCTGGCACGTGTACCCGGAGATGGCCGCGGCCGGACTGTGGACCACGCCGTCCGACCTCGCGCGGGTCGCCCTCGAGGTGTCCAACGCGAAAGCGGGGAAGTCCAAGCGCGTGCTGTCGCAAGCGATGACGAAGCAGATGCTGACGCTGCAGTCGGAGCGGTTCGGGCTGGGCTTCCAGGTGGAAACCGGCACCGACCGCTTCTGGCACGGAGGCGCGGACGAAGGCTTCCAGGCCGCGTTCATGTCCTTCGGTGACACGGGCAGCGGCGTGGTCGTCATGGCCAACTCCGACAACGGCTTCCTGCTCTTCGACCGCCTCATCGCCAGCGTCGCGGCCGAGTATGCCTGGACCGCGTTCAAGCCCGAGCCCGTGTCGCCGTCCGCCCAGGTGGATGTGCTCATGCGGTTCAAGGGCATCGACACCGCGCTCGCCTGGTACACCGCGAAACATCGCGAGGGCATGAAGGGCCTGGAGTCGGGGCAGCTGAACCAGCTCGGCTACCGGTTGCTGGGAGACGGCAAGGGCTCGGAAGCGGTGCGGGTGTTCGAAGCGAACGTGAAGCTCTTCCCGACGGATGCGAATGCCTTCGACAGCCTGGGCGAGGCACAGCTCCAGCTGGGACTGAAGGAAGAGGCCATCGCGAGCTACAGGAAGTCACTCGCACTGGACGCGGGCAATGCCAATGCGGTGAAGGTCCTCGAGAAGCTTGGCGTTCCCACCGGGAAGTGAGCGCAGGGCCAGCGCCGGCTGCTTGAGGGCTGAGGCAGCGATTGCAGCATCTGCAGCTCTTTGACATCCCGCACAACTGCGGCGAACCTGGAAAGATGAGATTTCCACATGCCTTCGCCCTGACTGTGTCCTGTCTCATTCTTGCCAGCCCTGCCCACGCGGCGCCCACCCAGAACAAGTTCGTCACCATCTTGTATGAGACGTGGGCGGACTATTGGCTGTCCATCTTCGGGCCGGCGAATACGTGGTGCCGGCTACCAGCCCCCTACGACGCGAGCTGCCCGGTGGCGGATCAGTCGGTGGCGGAGTGCCCGTACACGTCCTTCCACTGGTGGGGTGCGCCCGCGCTGTTCAGCGGGGACATCAACCAGTACCGCTTCCGCAAGGCGGACGGCACCGCGAACAACGCGCTCATCGACAATCACGCGAGCCTCCTCGCCGCCGCCGGAATCGACTTCATCACCATCGACTACTCGAACAGCAACCTCGGGGACTCGCGTTTCAACAACGCCACCCTCACACTGCTGACACGCTTTCGAGACCGGATGGCCGCGGGCCAGGCCACACCGAAGGTGGCCTTCTTCAACTCGGGGAGTTCGCACTCGCCCCTCTACAACACGTTCTACACGGCGTTCCCCGCCAGCCTCTTCTTCCACGTCGGCGGCAAGCCGCTCCTGATGTCCAATGACTGCACCGGAGCGACCCAGTTCACGTGCAAGCCCATCGCGGGACTGCAAAACAGCACCGCCACCTGGTCGTTCAAGGAGCGCACGCCGCAGCCGTACTACTCGAGCAACGGGTGGCCCGAGGAGATCTCCGTGGTGCCCGCGACCCAGGCGGACTACATCAACAGCTGCCTCGGCAATGCGCTGGGGCGCCGTGGTGGGGCCACCCTGAACGAGCAGTGGTCGAGCGTGACGGGCAGCAACCCCACCTACGTCTTCGTGACCGGCTGGAACGAGTGGGGCTCGCAGAACGTGAACCCCGGCAACCTGTCCAGCCCGTATCCGAGCCTGCGCCCGCTCCTGACCGACGAGTGGAATCCGGAGTTCTCGTCGGACTTCGAGCCGATGTCTGGCGGACACGGCACGTTCTATTACGACCAGCTCAAGGCGAAGGTGGCGCAGTACAAGCGCAACGCCCCGAACTTCGTGCTCCGGAGCATCAGCTCGGGCAACTGGTTGTTCAAGTACTACGTGGGCGGCAACGACCTCGGGGGCTCGAACTTCACCACGACGTTCCCGTGGGCGGCCGGAAGCCAGTTTCAGCCCATCACCGGCGACTTCGACAACGATGGGTACAGCGACATCGCCGTGCGAGATGTGCTCAACGGCGTGTGGCACTTCGCGCGGCGAATCTCTCCGTATGTGTACTCGCACACGGTGAGCTTCACCTGGGCCGCGGGCGCTCAATTCCAGCCCCTCGTCGCCGACTTCGATAACGACGGGCGCACCGACATCGGCCTGCGCGACACCACGACCGGCGCCTGGCACTTCGCCCGCCAGGTCGGGCCCTACACGTACGCGCACACCAACAGCTTCACGTGGGCGGCCGGGGGGAACTACCAGCCTTTCATCGGCGACTTCGACCAGAACGGCCGTACCGACATCGGGCTGCGCGATACCGCCAATGGCGTGTGGTACCTCGCGCACTGGGTCGCCCCCTACGCCTATTCGAACGCACTCACGTTCTCCTGGGCATCGGGTTCGAACTACCAGCCCATCACCGGCGATTGGGACGGAGACAGCAGGCAGGACATCGGCCTGCGTGACTCCACGACGGGAACCATCTTCCTGATCAACAACAGCGGGACGTTCTCCTTCGGGAATCAGGAAACCTACAGAGGCCCCTCCGGCGGCGACTATCAGCTCCTCATCGCGCCGAATTCGCCGAACGGGCCGTGAGCCCCGGCACTGCCAAAGCGTAGGAGCGAGTTTCCCCAGGGCCCGGCACTTCTCAAGCGAGGCCGGGCTGACATAGCCGAGTGAGGAGCGACGCCGCCGCGAGGTCCGCGATCGACAGGGACGAGCCCACCAGGTAGCGCGACGGGTCTCCCTGGATCTCCCGCTCCAGCCTGTCCAGTCCCTCCAGCATCTTCGCCTTGGACTCCTCCAGGGTGGCGGTGAAGCTTTCGAGCCCCGGGGCCGAGAGGGCATGTCAGACCGGTGATGTGCAATCTCCTCGGCGGGGGCGAGCGGCTCTGGGGAAGGCGGACCCCTCTGACCCGCAGCGCCACGACATGAAACCTTGGAGGCTTGGGACTTGGAAACCCCTGGACGCAGATTCGGAAGCGCCGTGGTCATCGGCAGCAGCATGGCGGGGCTCCTGAGCGCGCGGGTGCTCGCGGACCACTTCGACAAGGTGACGCTGGTGGAGCGGGATGTCCGGGTGGAGGGGCCCGCCGCGCGCAAAGGCGTTCCGCAAGGGCCGCACATCCACGTGCTGTTGGACACGGGCCGGCGCATCCTCGACAAGTACTTCCCGGACCTGTTCGAGCAACTCCAGGTCCAGGGCGCCGAGTTCATCGACTCGAGTGGAGACCTCGCCTGGCACCACTTCGGGGTGTGGAAGCTGCGCCGCACCAGCGGCATCCCCGGGCTGTTGTGCACCCGGCCCCTGCTTGAGTGGAACGTCCTGCGCCGGGTGAAGGCGCGGCCCAACGTAGCGGTGCGCGAGGGCTGCTCCATTGAAGGGCTCATCTCCGACGAGAAGGGCACGGGGCGCATCACGGGCGTCCGGGTCAAGACACCCCAGGGCGAGGAGTCGTGGGAGGCGGACCTCGTCGTGGATGCCAGTGGCCGGGGCTCGCGGATGCCTCAGTGGTTGGAAGCCATCGGCTACGCGCGCCCGGAGGAAGAGCAGGTCATCGTGGACCTTTCCTACACGACGTGCCTGCACGAGCCGCCGCCCCACTTCCAGAAGGAATGGAAGGCGCTCTTCCTCTATCCAAGTCCTCCCAAGGCCTGGCGCGCGGGTTTCATCTCACACGTGGAGGGAGGCCGGTGGCTCGTCACCCTCAATGGCTACTTCGGGGAGCACGCGCCCACCGAGTACGCGGGGTTCCTCGAGTACGCGCGCTCACTGACGCGTCCGGACCTGTACAACTACCTGAAAGAGGCCACGCCGATAGGGCCCATCTCCCAGCACAAGGTGAAGGACTGCCGGTGGCGGCACTACGAGAAGCTGCCCCGCTTTCCCGAGGGGCTGGTCATCCTGGGAGACGCCGCGTGTGCCTTCAACCCCCTCTACGGGCAAGGCATGTCGGTGGCGGGGCTTGGCGCGGAACTGCTGGACACCTGCCTTCGCGAGCAGGCCGAACGAGGCGAGCTATCGGGCCTGGCGCAGCGCTTCCGCGAGCGGCTGCCTGAAGTCATCCGGCTCCCGTGGCTGTTGGGCACGGGCATGGACCTGCTGTATCCGCAGGCCGTCGGGAAGCGGCCCTTCGGGCTGGGCTTGCTGCACTGGTACATCCTGCGGCTGATGGAGCGCACGTCGACCGACGCACACGTCCATCGCCAGTTCTACCGGATACTGCACCTGCACACGGGGCTGGAGGCGGTTCTCCAGCCCTCCGTGGCATTGCCCGTGTTGGGCCATGGCGTCATGTCGCTCCTCCGCCCTCTCGAGCGGCTGGCGAATACCGAGACACGGCCTCCCCCTCTCCCGCGCCCAAGCCCTGTCCCGGTCCAGAAGTCCACGGAGTAGCCGCCGCTGCTGCTGCCGGTGGTGCCGCGCTCCCTCAAGCAGGGGCGGAGCCGGGGCAGGAGGAGGAGAGCCCCGCCTTTGCCGCGACGGTGGAGAAGCCTTTGGAAGGAGCGCACACCTCGTTTGGACTGGGCGGGGCACGCATTGGATGGACAGGAGCGCTATTTCCTTCAGCAGTCCCCATCGCACCTGGTGCGGAAAGAACAACGTCTACTTACGGTAGGGCACGTGCGGCAGCACCCGCTCCACCAGGTGCACCGCCGTCACCTGCGCCCGCTTCGCGTTGCAGGAGGGGCACACCCCTCGCCCCTTGCACGAGAAGGCGCTGAGAAGGGCCCGGAATCGAAAGGTTCCGGGCCCTTCGCTTGTCTACAGCCCTACCTGGAACAAGAGGATGAGCCGCGAGAAGGAGTCCGTGCCTTCCCGCAGCGCCGGGTAGTGGTCCCAGGTGAGCACGGCCCCCAGTGGACCGAAGTGCAGGTCCGCGAGGAGCCGCAGGCCCGGCCTGGCTTCGGGGAGCACCTGCACCGGTACACCCAGGCCAAGCCCGAAGCTCGGGATGATGACAACCTGGGGCGTCGCATACTGCGTGAGCGGCGTGAGGACGAGCTGGTCTCGAAAGTCCGTCTCCACCGAGAGCGAATGCAGGAAGGACTCGGGCGCGGCGAGCTGGTAGCCGAGCCGTGCCATGAAGCGGGAACCATCCCCGAGCCGTGCGCCCAGGCCCAGCTGCACACCGCCCGGAATCCACCACGGCTGGGGCTTCGTCAGCGTGACGTTGAGCCACTCGGGCGCGCTCTCCGCCGTGAGGATCCGCTCCGCCACCACCTGGTCGCCCTCGTGCCGAAGCCGCCAGCCCGTGGACACCGGGAGCGTGCGCGCGGATGCGTTTGGGCTGCTGCCCACCTCCCACGCGGAAGGGACACGCACCGTGACGTGGAGCGTGGGGTTGCCCGCCCAGGTCCGGATGGGCCCCAGCAGATAGTCGATGTCCCAGTGCGTGGCCCGCGCCGGACTGGGGGACAGCAGTGCGTGGCGCGACTGGACCGCGGGCCACACGTACCCCGAAGGCAGGAAGCGCCGCTCGAGCTGCATCAGGCCGCGCACCACCAGCTCCCCTTCCCTCCCGGGCGGAAGCGTGAGGGTGAAACCGAAGCGCTCCACCAGGGAAGGCGCGGGCCGTCCGAACGCATCCTCCGGCGTGGGGCCCATCGAGGCCGCCTGCTCCTCTGTCACCGGGAGAGGCTCCTCGTCGAAGCGCACGCGGACCTCGCGCGTACGGAGCCCCAGGAACGCGGCATCGATGACCTCCGCCTCGGGGGTCCCGTTGCGCAGCTGGTAGCGCGCCTCGAAGCGGCAGACCGCCTCCTGCTCCGCCTCCGCGCAATCGAAGTCCAGCTTCTCGCTGAGCACCTCCGTGCGCGTGCTCGCGGTCCCCGGTGACAGGGTGAAGGTCGCGGGCGTACGCGTGGAGGCGGCCACGTTGGCGGCGGCGGGCGATGCAGCGAGGAGACACACGAGGGATGCAAGGCGGGCCGCCATGTCCGCCAGTGTCGCTCAAATCCGTGGGAGCACCGAGGCGGTCCTGCTGGAACGGAGCCGCTCGCTCAGAGCTCCACGTCGTAGGCGGCGGCCATCCGGTTGGCGAAGTTCTGGATGTCGGGCGGCGTGTCCGCGTCCAGCGTCACGCGGATGCGCCGCCCCGCGACGACGTAGGTGACCGACCGGGTCTGCGCGTCATGCATGAAGGGCCGAGGAAACGACGGACCGCTCTCCGCCGGGAGCCGGCTGGCCGCGATGAGCAGCGTCGTGAGCCGATGGACGTCCGAGCCTCGCGAGTCGTGCTCGCGGGGACGACGCACCTCGAAGCGGCCATCCGCGAAGACCTCCAGATTGAAGTGCCGCGTGTTGGGCATCCCCGGGGACTTCGACAGCTCGAGCACGACGTCGTCCGCCGGATGGGCGTCCGCGGACAACGACCGTCCCGCCTCCACCTGTGACTGGATCAACGGAGAGAAGCGGATGAAGTCCGCGAGCGAGCCTTCAACCACTTCGGCCCATTCGCCACGCGACCAGCCGTCCACGCCTTCGAGACGGGAGAAGAGCTCATCGACGTACCACTGTCGCTCATCCTTCCAGGCGACAATGACGTGCGCGCGAGGAGACGCGGCGTCGAGAAGCGTGATGAACGAGCGCCGCTCGGACTCGTCATGACTGTTGTAGCCGTCGAGACTCCGCGGGAAGAACGCCTTCCGCAGGAAGTCGAAGCCATTGGACTGCGCATCGAAGTATGCGCCCAGCGTCGTCGTGGGCTTCTCTTCGTGGAAGTACGGAAGAAAGGACAGCTTCACGGAGAGGGGATCCACTCCCGCCGGAGGCACGAGTTCGCACCGCTCGACGACGGGCCGACCTCTTCCTGGCGCACCAGAGTCACGAACGGCCTCACGATAGAGTTCGAAACGAGGGCTCGAAGTCTGCTTCACGGGCGCACCTTTTCTTGGGCTCGTGGCCTCCGGGCACATGGCGGCACGACACCCCAGCGAATCCTCCGACTGTGCCATGAAGGAACCGGACGCGGTGATGCCGCGTCAAGAATTGCAGCGTGATCTTCCAGCGCGTGCTGAAGGCGGCGAACTTCAGGTCCAGCAACTGGGACTTCGCGCGCACGTTCACGCAGCTCAAGCACGATAAGCTCGTCCGCTTCCAGCACCGGCACGACCACCATGGCCTTCCCATGCTCCCACTCCATGACGGGGCTCCGGAGGCAAGAGGTGGACCGCTAGTTGTAGTCCTCCGTCGGGCGCGCCAGGGGGTTCCTGGGGGGCGGAGACTTCGAG
>NZ_RAWR01000294.1:0-10085 GCF_003986945.1 Corallococcus sp. AB018
GGGCATGGGCGGCGGGCGCCGGGGCGGATTCTAGGCGCGCGCGGCCGTTCCAATCACAGACACCATCACAGGAACTGCGGGCAGGGGAAGGGACAGAGGCAGACAGATGGACGCGGACACGAAGCGGGCACCCCCCGTCATCCAGCTCAACAAAGTGGCGAAGGTGTACAAGTCTGGCGACGTGGAGGTGCGGGCCCTGCGTGGCGTGGACTTCACGGTGGAGCCCGGGGAGTTCGTCTCCATCATGGGCTCCTCCGGTTCGGGCAAGTCCACGCTGATGAACATCCTGGGCTGCCTGGACCGGCCCACCTCCGGCGAGTACCTGCTCAACGGCCGCGAGGTGGCCCGCCTGGACCGCGACGGCCTGGCGCGCGTGCGCAACCGCACCCTGGGCTTCGTCTTCCAGAGCTTCAACCTGCTGGCGCGCACCACCGCGCTGGAGAACGTGGAGCTGCCCATGCTCTACGCGGGCGTGCCCTCGAAGGAGCGGCGTGCGCGGGCGAAGGAAGCGCTGGAGCGCGTGGGGCTGGGGGCCCGGCTGGACCACCACCCGAAGCAGCTCTCCGGCGGTCAGCAGCAGCGCGTGGCCATCGCGCGGGCGCTGGTGGGGCGGCCTCGCGTCATCCTGGCGGACGAGCCCACGGGCAACCTGGACTCGCGCACCACGGTGGAGGTGATGGCGCTGTTCCAGCAACTGCAGAAGGAAGGCATGACGCTGGTGCTGGTGACGCACGAGCCGGACGTGGCCGAGTACACCCAGCGCATCGTGGTGGTGAAGGACGGGCGCATCGTGAACGACAGACGCCAGACGCCGAACCCGGCGGTGGTGCCCGCCGAGGAGGTGGGGACATGAACATCATGGAGACACTCGTCCTGGCGCTGCGCGCGCTGTTGCGCTCGAAGACGCGCTCGGTGCTCACCGCGCTGGGCATCATCATCGGCGTGGGCGCGGTCATCGCCATGGTGGCCATTGGCGACGGCGCGAAGGCCAGCGTGCAGAAGGTCTTCGACTCCATGGGCACCAACCTGCTCATCATCCTGCCGGGCTCGTCCAAGTCCGGTGGCGCGCGCGGCGGCTTCGGCAGCCAGCCCACCATCACCTGGGACGACCTGGAGGCCGTGCGCACGCAGGTGGCCAGCGTGCGCGGCGCCGCGCCGGAGATGCGCTCCAACGCGCAGGTGTTCAGCGAGGACCAGAACTGGAACACCAGCATCATCGGCACCACGACGGACTACTTCTCCGTGCGCAGCTGGACCATGGCGAAGGGCGCGCACTTCACGGACGCGGACAACGAGGCCGGCGCGAAGGTGGCGGTGCTGGGTCAGACGGTGGTGGACAACCTCTACGGCAAGGGCTTCAACCCCGTGGGGCAGGTCATCCGCATCAACAAGACGCCCTTCACCGTGATGGGCGTGACGGCGCCCAAGGGCCAGTCGCCCGTGGGCCAGGACTTCGACAACACGGTGTTCGTGCCGGCCACCACGTTCAAGCGGCAGGTGCAGGCGCAGAGCCTGGGCGCGTACATCACCGGCGCGGTGTTCGTGCAGGCTGCCAGCGCGGACCTCACGGCCAAGGCCCAGACGGACGTGACGAACCTGCTGCGCGAGCGTCACCGCCTGGGCGAGGACGACGCCAACGACTTCGACGTGCGCAACCTGGCGGAAGTCGCCAGCGGCCAGCAGCAGAGCACGGAGACGTTGAGCCTGCTGCTCGCGGCCATCGCGGCGGTGTCGCTGGTGGTGGGCGGTATCGGCATCATGAACATCATGCTGGTGAGCGTCACCGAGCGGACGCGGGAGATTGGCGTGCGCGTGGCGGTGGGCGCCCGTCCGCGAGACATCCTGGCGCAGTTCCTCATCGAGGCGCTGACGCTGGCGGTGCTGGGCGGCATCATCGGCGCGGCCGTGGGCCTGGGCGTGGCGAAGCTGCTCGCCGCGCAGTTCGGCTGGCCCATGCTGGTCCGTCCTGACGTCGCGCTGCTGGCCATCGTGTTCAGCGGCCTGGTTGGGGTCGTCTTCGGTCTGTATCCGGCGCGCAAGGCGAGCCTGTTGGATCCCATCGATGCACTGAGGTACGAGTGATGCGCGCGCTTCCGTTGACGCTTTCGTTGTGCGTCCTGCCCGTGGTCGCGGGGGCCCAGACGGCCCAGCCCGCCGCCCCGCGGACGCAGGCCCCGGCCGCCCAGGCTCCGGCGACGGCCCCGGCCGCCACGCCGCAGGCCCCGGCTCCGGCAACGCCCGTGACGCCTCCGGCCGTGCAGCAGTCCCTGACGATGTCCGCCGCCGAGGGGCGCGTCATCACCCTGGCGGACGCGGAGGCCGCGGCGCGCCAGTACCAGCCGTCGCTGCGCTCGGCGCAGGCGAGCACCGACGCGGCGTACGCCCGGGTGGACCAGTCCTTCTCCAGCTTCCTGCCGCAGGTGAGCGCCAACGCTGGCTACACGCTGGGCACCAGCAACCGGGCCGTCATCCAGAACGTGCCGGGCAGCGACACCGGCGTGGTGTCCAACTCCACGCGGCGCTTCAGCGGCAGCATCGCCGCCAACCAGCTCATCTACGACTTCGGCAAGACGTCTGGCCGCTACAACGCGTCGAAGGAGTCGGCGGGCGCGCAGGAGAACTCGCAGGAGCAGGTGCTCCAGGACGCGCTGCGGAATGTGCGAACGGCGTACTTCAACGTCCTCACGCAGAAGGCCCTGCTGGGCGTGGCGCGCGAGACGCTCCAGAGCGAGGAGGCCCGGCTCAACCAGGTGAACGCGTCCGTGCAGGTGGGCTCTCGGCCGGAGATTGACCTGCTCCAGCAGCGCACCGCGAAGGCCAACGCGCAGGTGGCGCTCATCCGCGCGCAGAACGCCTATGCCACCGCGAAGGCGCAGCTCAACCAGACCATGGGCGTGGAGACGTCCACCGACTACACCGTGCAGGACGTGACGGTGGCGGCCATCGCGGGCGAGGACGAGGTGCTGGACGCGCTGGTGACGCGCGCGCTGGAGGCCCGCCCCGACGTCGCCGCGCGCGAGCGGCAGATTTCCGCGCAGGAGTCACAGGTGAAGGTGACGAAGGCCGGCCACCTGCCCTCCTTGAGCGCCACGGGCAACCTGTCCGACGTGGGGGCGAACCCGTTCAACGGCGCCACGCTGAGCGCGCAGGGCGGCGTCCAGCTGAGCTGGGCGCTGTTCCAGGGCGGGCTCGTCAACGCGCAGACGCGCGAGGCCAACGCCAACCTGCGCGACCTCCAGGCGCAGAAGGACGCGCTCCGGCAGCAGGTGCGGCTCCAGGTGGAGCAGGCCCGGCTCAACGTGGTGGCCACGCGCGAGGCGCTCACCGCCGCGGACGAGGCCCAGGTGAACGCGCGCGAGCGGCTGCGGCTGGCCGAAGGGCGCTACCGCGCGGGCGTGGGCAACATCATCGAGGTGAGCGACGCGCAGGTGGCCTTCTCCAACGCCGCCGCCCAGCAGGTGCAGGCGACGTACGACCTGGCCACCTCTCGCGCGGAGCTGGCGCGCGCCCTGGGCACGGTGGAGTTGACCACCCTGGCGTCGCGGTAGCGGCCACGACGCCACTCGGAAGCGGGTGGCGGCGGGGCGTGTATCTGGGCGGCACTGAAAACATGAGCCAACCCTGAAGGGTGGCAGTGGCGGCAGGACGCTTCAGCACCGTAGGAAACGGCGGCTCCAACGTCCTGGGTCACCTCCGGACAAGCCCGTAAACGCGCGGAGATGCACTTCGCGGAGGCTGTTTCCAGAGGGCGCTCCGTCTCAAAAGAGCCATGGGTGTCGGGGTTGCCCGGACTCCGAAAGTCCACCTCCCGCGCAGCGACCCTATGGGTGAACAATGGGAGGCTGACCCGGCAAGTTCTGTCTGTCTGCCTCTATACGTCCTATGCCGTCGGCCAAACGTTTCGGGTCGGCAAGCGAAGGCATGGACAAGAAACTCGCAACCACCATCGGCGCATCGGCACGGGTCGCCCGGGGCCGCATGGAGCTTACGCAGGCCGACGTCGCCGAGCGAATCGACGTGGCCACGGAAGTGTACGGCCGCCTTGAGCGCGGCGGCATGCTCCCCAGCGTCCAGACCCTGCTGAAGCTGTGCCACGAGCTGCACGTCTCCGCGGACGAGCTGCTGGGACTCGCGGCGCAGGGCGCTCCGCCGTCGCGCGCCAGCGAGGCCCCTCCGCCCACGCCGGAGCGTCCGGAAGTGCGCCGGCTGCTGCGCAGCGTGCGTCAGTTGGACCCCGGCCAGGTGAAGCTGCTGGGCCTGGTGGCCAACGCGCTGACGCGGCGGTAGCCACCCTCCACTCCCGCTTCAGAGGTTCGACAGGACGCGATCCAGGTCCGCGGGCCGCACCGGCTTGGTGAGGTGCACGTCGAACCCGGCCTTCAGGGCCTGCTGGTAGGCCTCCGGGTCGCCGTAGCCGCTGAGCGCCACCAGCCGCAGCCCCTGCCCCACGCGCGCGCGCAGCGTCCGGGCCACCTGGAAGCCGTCCATCCCCGGCAGGCCAATGTCCACCAGCGCCAGGTCCGGCGCGTGCTCCAGGGCCAGCTCCACGCCCCGCACGCCGTCCTGGGCCACAGCCACCTGGTGACCCCACAGCTCCAGCAGGTCGCGCATGGACTGGCGCGCGTCCGAGTTGTCCTCCACCAGCAGGATGCGCCGCGCGCGCCGTGCATCCAGGAGGTTCGTCCCGGCCGCCAGGGGGACGCGGTCCGCGGGGAGCAGGGGCAGCCGCACCACGAACTCACTGCCCCGGCCCGGGCCGCCGCTGGTGGCCTCCACGGTGCCGCCGTGCATCCGCACCAGCGTGCGCACCAGGGTGAGACCAATGCCCAGGCCCCCGCGCGAGCGCTCCAGGGACGTGTCCGCCTGGGCGAACAGCTCGAACATGGCGGGCAGCTTCTCCTGCGAGATGCCGATGCCGGTGTCCTTCACCCGCAGCACCGCCTGCGCGCCGCCGTCCACGCCCTCCTGGAACAGCTCCACGGTGACGCTGCCCTCGTCCGTGTACTTGGCCGCGTTGTCCACCAGGTTGGTGAAGACCTGCTCCAGGCGCGTGGCGTCGCCCTCCAGCCACAGCGGCGCGCGCGGCAGGTGGACCTCCAGCTTCAGGCCGCGGGCCTCCACGCGGGGGCGCAGGATGGCGAGCACCTGCTGGAAGGTCGCCGTGAGGCTCACCGGCTCCGTCCGCAGCTCCACCTTGCCCCGGGTGATGCGGCTGACGTCCAGCAGGTCATCCACCAGCCGCGCCAGGTGGTGCGTCTGGCGCTGGATGATGCCGTGCATCCGCGCTTCCTTGGTGTCCGAGGGCCCCTTGCGCTCCAGGATGCCAATGGACGTCATGATGGCGGCCAGCGGGTTGCGCAGCTCATGGGCCAGCATGGCCAGGAACTCGTCCTTGCGCCGGTCCATTTCAATGAGCTGATCCGTGCGCAGCCGGGCCTGCTGCTCCGCGTGGCGCAGGCGCAACAGCGAGCGCACCGTGGCGATGAGCTCCGAGGGTTCGTAGGGCTGGGTGAGGTACGCGTCCGCGCCGCCCTCCAGGCCCTGCACCTTCTTGTCCGGCGTGACGAACGTCGCGGACGTGTGCATCACCGCGATGGAGGCCGTGGCCGAGTTGGCCCTCAGCCGCGCGCAGACCTCATAGCCGCTGATGTCCGGCAGCTTCACGTCCAGGACGATGACGTCCGGGCGGTGCTCCTCCGCCATGAGGAGCGCCGCCATGCCGGTGGCCGCCTCCAGCACGTGGTAGCCGGACATCTCCAGGATGCGGTTGACCAGGTAGCGGTTGGCCTCGTCGTCGTTGACGTTGAGGACCGTTGCCAGACGCGACTCCTCAGCCACGGGAGCTCCCCTCGCGCAGCTCCCGGTTCCCCAGCCCCGCCTTGGACAGTGCGTCGCGGATGCGGGTGATGGCCACCTCGCGGCTGAGCGTGTGCTTGGCCAGGATGGCGGACGTCTCGCGCGCCAGCCGCTGGCGCTCCGGCTCCTGCAACTGGTGGGAGGTGTGCAGGATGATGGGGATGTCGCGCGTGCGCGGGTCCGCCTTCAGTTCGTCCAGCACGTCGAAGGCGGTGATGTCCGGCAGCACGAAGTCCAGGAAGATGAGGTGCGGGGCGTGCTCGCGGGCGATCCTCACGCCTTCGCGGCCGTTGGCGGCCTCCAGCAGTTGGAACTGCGTGTCCTTGAGCAGCTGCTTGAGCAGGTAGCGGTGCACGTCGTCGTCGTCGATGATGAGCACCCGCTCCACCGGCCCGGTGCGCGCCATCGCCGTCAGCTTCTTCTGCAGGCGCACCTCGTCCACGGGCTTGAGCCAGAACTCGTCCGCGCCCAGGGCGCGCGCCTTCTGCTCGCGGTCCGTCACGGTGACGACGAGGACGGGGATGTCGCGCGTCTGCTCCCCGTTCTTCATCTCCGCGAGGAAGTTCCAGCTCGTCTCGCCCTCCAGCATCACGTCCAGCACCATGGCCGCGGGGCGCACGCGCTGCATCGCCTTGCGCGCTTCCTCCACGCTGCGCACGGGCAGCACCTGGAAGCCGGAGCGCGCCAGGTACTTCTCGTAGAGGAAGAGCGTCTGGCGGTCGTCCTCCAGCACCAGCACCGGGGCGCGCGAGGGGTCCAGCGTCTCGCTGCGCTGGGTGAGCCCCGTCATCTCCGACACCTCCGGGTGGACGCGCGGCAGGGTGATGAGGAAGGTGGCGCCTTCCCCCAGCTGGCTCTTCACGGTGAGCGTGCCGCCCAACAGCTCCGTCAGCTTGCGCGCCAGGGGCAGGCCCAGGCCGGTGCCCTTCACGCGCCGCTGCAGGGGGCTGTCCACCTGGATGAACTCCTCGAAGACGCGGTCGTGGTTCTCCGGCGCGATGCCGATGCCCGTGTCCTTCACGGAGAACACCACCGTGTCGCGCGGGCCCCGGGCCGCGGACACCGTGACGGCGCCGGACTCGGTGAACTTGAGCGCGTTGGAGATGAGGTTGCGCAGCACCTGGCTGAGCTTGGCCTCGTCCGTCTCCAGCTCCAGGGGCTCCGCCGACTCCTCGAAGTCGAGCGCCACCGTCGAGTCCGTCGCCAGCAGGGGACGCGTCATGCCGCGCATCGCGCTGATGAGGTCGGACGCGACGAAGCGGGTGTGGCGCAGCGTCGTCTTGCCGGACTCCACCTTGGACAGGTCCAACAGGTCGTTGACCAGCTCGAAGAGCGCCTCCGCGGAGCCGCGGATGAACTGGACCTGCTTCTCCTGCTCCGGCGCGAGGCTGCCGTTGAGCGGGTTGAGCAGCACCTTGGACAGCCCGAGGATGGAGTGCAGCGGCGTGCGGAACTCGTGGCTCACGTTGGCCACCACGCGGCTCTTGATTTCGGACGCGCGCTGGAGGCTCTCCGCCTTCTCATCCAGGGCTGCGTGCAGGGTGCGCACGCCCTTGTTGGATTCCTCCAGCTCGCGGTTGAGGCGGGCCAGCTCCTCCGCGCGGCGCTTGAGCTCGTGCTGTTGGCGCTCCGTCTCGCGGTGGAGCGCGGACAGTTCGCCCAGCGTGGTGCTCACCTGGGTGAGCGCGGTGCCGTAGTCCTCCGGCACCAGGCTGCCCACCAGCGCGATGCCGCCCTCGTGCGGCCGGGCGCGGAAGGCGAACGTCGCGGGCTTGTGGTGGCTCTGGAGGATGAGCTCCCAGCTGTCCACGGCCTCGTCGCGCGCCTGCACGAGCAGCTTCTCGACCTTGCTCTCGCTGCCGTGGCTCGCCAGGCTCTGCAGCGTCTGGCCGGGCTTGACGTCCAGGAGGCGCGCGGCGCGCTCGTCGCGCCAGACGATCGTGCCTTGCGCATCACAGGCCAGAGCCAGCTCGCGGCTGAGGGATTCGAAGATCCCGGAGTCGCGGTCCTCTTCCTTCATCATGAGTGGGTCTCCTCCCACGAATCGGGCGTCCGCGCGAGCAACGTCCGCGCTTCAGGGGGGCCGTCCGCCAGGGCCGCCTCCAAGGCGTCCAGGAGGTGGGGAAGGGTCAGGGGGGACAGTCCCCGTTGGGGCCAGAAGCCCGCGTACCACTGCAGATGGGCGTTCCACAGGTCCGCACGACCCAGGGCGAGCGCATCCGAGAGATAGGACAACTGGAGCCGCACCTCTTGTTCCAGGCGGGGGCGGCTTCCGGAGGGAAGCGGGCCCTCCGTGCGCCGGACGACCACGCTGATGATGGCGGCGGCGTCCGACTCCACGGCGTGGGCGGGGCCGTCTTTGTACCGCAGGGCCTGTCGGGCGGAGTGGACGTAGGTGTGGGGCAGGGAGTCCGGGCCGAAGCCCTCCGCCTGGAGCGCGTGGGCGAGCCCGTCGAAGTGCTGATCCAGGTGCAGCGAGCACATGCCGCGCGTGACGAGCAGGGTGCGCAGCCAGCGCGCGTAGTCCTCGATGATGGCGGGGCGCGCAGCGTCCAGTGCCTGCACGAGGTAGCGCACGTGGAAGACGGCGTCCTCGTCACCGAAGCGGCGGGCGCGCTGGATGCCGTAGCGCGCGGCCCAGAACGGGTCTTCGTACAAAGCCTGAACAGAGTTGGATGCGAGGAACGCGGTCCGCGCTTCCACCTGGAGGCTCACGTGCGGCATGGCGTCAGACCCCCAGGAGGCGGCAGGCGGAGGCGACGAGCTCGCGGACGCTCTTGCCGAAGAAGGACACGGCCAGTTCGTCCTCGAGGACGGGGCCCCAGTCGAAGGCGAGCCCACCCACGGCGATGGGCAGGGACGGGGAGACTTCACGCACCTTGCGCACGGCCTCGCGGACCTGGGGCATGTGGAAGGGCATGGAGACGGAGAGGGCCAGGAGGTCCGGCGGGGACTCGCGCACCATGCGGGCCAGGTGATCCGCGGGCACGTTGGCGCCGAGGAAGCGCACGTTGAAGCCGGCCATCTCCAGGAAGTCGCTGGCCATGCGCGCGCCCACTTCGTGCAGTTCGCCCTCCACGCACGCCATCAACACGACCTTGTCGTTGGACGGGTCGCGGGGCAGGTGGCGGTACAGGTGGGCCAGGACGTACTGGGAGATGGCGGTGGCCAGGTGTTCCTGGGCCACGGAGATGACGTTCTCCTGCCAGAGCCGCCCGATTTCGTACTGGGCCGCCTGGATGACCTCCAGGTGGAGCTCCTGGAGTGGCACGCCGCACAGCAGGCCCTCGTCCACGAGCAGGCGCAGGGCCTCTTGCCGGTTTCCGGAGAGCTGCGCGGACAGATACCGCGCCCGCAGCGAATCGATGGCAGGGGTCGTTTGGATCACGGGAGCCGGTAGCGAACGGGGCAGGGTAGGGGTGTTCCAGCTTCCGTTAAACCCCGGAGCGTTCTCCCTCTTCCGTAAGTGAACAGTCCCCTGTCCTGTGGATCGAACGGTCGCTTTTCTGCTTGCAGGTCAGGCGGGCTCGCGAGTGGGTCTTGCGGCCTGAACGCGCTTTGCTGGAATTCATGCCTGGCCGCTCTTGCTGGTCTGGTTGGAGCCTCGTGGCCGGTCTGGGCCTGTTGGTGGGCTGCTCGGCTCCGCACCTGGCTTGATGCGCGCACCTAGCGGCTGGATGCGCTGTAGGAAGGCCGGATGCGAGGTCGGATCATGTCGCTGAAGACTGTTGCGTTGGTGCTGGGACTGCTGGGCTGCGCCCGGAGGCCCGAGCCACTTTCGGCGCCAGTGCTTGAAGACCGGACCGTCCGCTTCCCGGTCTCTTCCGATGCCGATGCGGGTGTCCTCCAGGCCGGTGTGCCGGTCGTGCTGGATGGCGAGACCCTGCGCGCGTTGACGATCGTCTCGCGGGACCTGTTCCCGCTGGGGAGCGCGGCGACGTCCTGTGACAGCCGACCGGAGTCCTACACGTACCGGGTGCTCCGGCAGGACGGCCTGCTCTTCGTCTTCGTGGACGAGAACC
The DNA here is from genome assembly GCF_003986945.1 of Corallococcus sp. AB018. Lineage (NCBI taxonomy): Bacteria > Pseudomonadati > Myxococcota > Myxococcia > Myxococcales > Myxococcaceae > Corallococcus > Corallococcus sp. AB018. The sequence continues at coordinate 9,879 of NZ_RAWR01000294.1, forward strand.
CCGCAGCGTGTGGACGGCGTTTTCCGTCGCTCGACTCCGGCGCGAAGTACGCCCTTCGCCCGGATGGGCGCATCCTCCGGCGCGTTGTCGATGGCGTGGACGCGGATGACGACCTGCGGGGCGTGATGCTGCCAGATGGCGGCGTGCAGACCGTCCTCGTGCCCCCGAGTCAGGGATTGCTTCCGGGGGACGCAGGGGAGTGAGGGC
>NZ_RAWR01000295.1:0-10008 GCF_003986945.1 Corallococcus sp. AB018
GGATGGCGGTGTTCATGGGGGGGATGTTCCTCGTGGGGTGCGAGGAAGCCCGAGCCACGGCACCGCGCATCCCGGTGCTCGGTGAGGTGGGTGGACAGGTAGCGCCAGAGGGCGTGGAGGCACACGTGTGGTCGCGGACCCTGATGGTTGGGGACCCACAGGCTCCGCACGCGGTGGTGACCTCCAACGGGGACGTCCTGGTGGCGGCGACCTATCAAGAACCCATCGACCTGGGGGCGGGTCCCCTGCCCTTCAATCGCAACGTTGTGGCGCCACACCTGCTGGTGGCGCGGTATTCGCCGGACGGGACGCTGAAGTGGGCACGGGGCTGGACGCCCGAGCACGAGGCGCGGGCCCGCGTAGGCGGCCTGGCGGTGGACGCCGCCGACAACATCTTCATCACGGGCATGTCCGCGGGATTCACCCGCGACAGCGCCACGCTGCCGGAGGGGCCGTTCCTGGCCCGGCTGGACGGCGGAGGCGCGCTGGACTGGGTGCGCTCGTTGCCGGGTGAAGGCCCGGTGGCGGTGAACGGCGTCACGTCCGACCAGCACGGGGGCGCGGTGCTGGTGGGGGACTTCGCCGGCGCGCGCGACCTGGGAGAGGGCTTGAAGCGCACGCCCCCTGGCCGGCACGCGGGCTTCGCGTTGAGCGTGGGCGCCAAGGGTGAGCAGCGCTGGAGCCGGGTGTGGATGCCTTCAGGCGAAGGCGAGGTCTCCGCGCGAGCGGTGGCGGTGGATGTCTTTGGCGACGTGCACGTGGTGGGCGGCTACGCGGGGGCGGTGTCGTTGGGAGACGCCACGTTCGGCACCGTGCGCCAGCACACGCCCTTCGTGGTGAAGCTCACCCGGGACGGAGACCACGTCTGGAGCCACGACGTGCGCGGCACGGATGGCACGGCGGTGTCCGTGGCGGTGGGGGCGGACCGCGTCTTCGTGGGCGGAGGCTTCAGCGGCCAGCTGTACTTCCAGAAGACCTTCCACCGCGCGGACTCCCGCGACGGCTTCCTCCTGGCCTACGACGCGAACGGCAGCCAGCGGTGGGCGCGAACCTTCCCCACCGGAGCACCGATGGTGGCCACCGACGACGCGGGCCAGCTGACGGTGGCGGGCGGCCATGACGGCGGCCTCGCCCTGGGCGGGGGCAGCCTGCCTCCGGGCCTGTATGTCGCGAAGCTGCTACCGGAAGAGGGCACGTCGCTCTGGGTGCGCGGATTCGCGAGCCCCGGCACCGTGGCCCAGGCCCGCGCCGTGAGCGTGGACGCGTCCGGGGGCGTGCTGCTCGCCGGAGGCTTCAACCGGTCCATGCCGGAGGACGGACCGTCACGGCCGCTGCAGGACGGCTTCTTGCTCAAGTTGAGCCCTTGAGGAACTGCTCCTGGAGGATGGTCTCCAGCGCTTGAACCTCCTCGTCGGTGAGGAGTTCGAAGTGTGAGGCGCGCTTGGTGGCGGAGAGCCTGCCTTTGTTCTGGAGGACCACCTGGATGAACAGGTTCAACTGTCGATCCGGCAGGTCCACCACCCGCTCCATCTGTTCGCGGGCCTGACGGTAGCGAACGATGAACTCCAGCTCCTTGCGGAACTCCGTGCGGATGGTCTCCTCGGTCCACGCATAGAGGTCCTCCGCCATCCGCGTGCAATCGATTGCACGGTACAGGTTGCCGGTCTTCCCCTTCACCGTGACGTGCCAGTCGTCGTCATGCGTGTAATCGACCTGCTGCATGAGAGCGACCGAGAAGGACTCCAGGCAGGCGTCATATTCGGAGCTCTTCTGCAGCATCACCGCGGAGACGGGGAAGATGAGCCCCTGCGGCGTGAAGCCCGAGCGCGACAGGATGTAGTGGATGAGCAGGCGGTGCAGGCGCCCATTTCCGTCCAGGAATGGGTGGATGAGGACGAAGCCGAAAGCCACCGCCGCCGCGTGGACGATGGGGTCCACACGCGCCTTCGCCATCCGCTCGAGACTGGCGAGCAGTCCCTGCATGAGGGTGGGGACATCCTCGGGACGGGGCGGCAGGTAGTGGACCTTCTGGTCGCTGAGACTCACCGTCTCGCCGACGTAGTTCTGCTCCTGCCGGTAACCCGCCTCCGCGTAGCGAGGATCCACGGTCTGGTTCTGGATGGCGGTCAGCGCCGCTTCATCCAATGTGTCCCATTGGGGAACTCGCCGCAGGAGGGCCACGTAGCGCTCGGTGCGATCCGGGCCTGGCTTCTCCCGCTCGATGGCGAACGAGGAGCGGGTCTCCTTGGCGTAGAGATACTGGACGGCCCGGCGGAGCACGTCCTCGTCGTACTCGCCCATGAGCCGGGAGACCTCCTTCGCCAGGTCCAGGCTGGCGAAGTGCTTCAGCTTCCCGGTGCGCCGGACCATGGGGCAGAAGTCCACGGTGCCCAGCAGGTTGTTGATGACGCGATGGCGCCGGCTCCGCTCCTCCGTGCCGGTGAAGTACGCCTCGGAATCCAGCAACGGAACGTAGTTGCCACTGGCCGCATCCGGCAGGTCCAAACGGTTTCCAGTGAGGAATTCGTAGAGGAACCAGAGCCGCCGTGAGTACTGCCCGGTGGGCCGCTGCTGGATGTATTCCTGGAGTCGTGGCTCCAGCGTCTTCCGGGGCTCCTTCTCGAACAGGGCGGAGAGGATTTCGAGCGATACCCCCTCGTACTTGAGCGCGAACTCCAGCTGATGGAAGAGCCCTGGCTCCGGCGCGTAGGTCGGGGGATAGAGGACAATGCTCCGCCCTCCTTCGACGCGCTCGCGCTTCCCACTCCCAGGCGCGACAAAGGACACCTGGTGATGCGGCAGCACGACGAGTTCGTGCGCCAGGATGATCCGGGCGTAACCGATGGGCTCCGCCTTGGGAGGAAGGTCGACTCCCAGGCGTGCGCGGATGGCTTGACCGAACGGTTCCAGAAATCGTTCTCCAGAAGGAGAACGTAACCAAAATGGTTATCCGACTCCAAAAATCGTTACGCTAGAGCCTTCACCAACAAAAAGGCTTACGCCTCAAGCCCCGATGCCCTCGGGGTCCGTGGCCAGTTCTCCGCCCAGGTGCATGCCCGTCTGGCAGCGGTAGTCCGTGACGAGCGACGCGGCCAGCACCTTCACGCCCAGCAGCACATGCAGCGCCGCCGCCACCGGCGAGCGCTTCGCGTACCCCAGCACGAAGGGCGCCAGCACCGCGCCCAGGCCATAGGCGTAGTCCGCCAGCTCGTGCGCCTCGATGGGGATGAGCTTCGTGAGGCTCAGCCGGTAGTCCGTGAACAGCGACACGCCCACCGCGGCCCCGCCCAGCGCCCAGCCGGCCGCCTTCGCCTTGCTGTCGCCGGACGCGCTCCCCACCGCCACCAGCGCCGCCCCACCCACGTAGTCCAGCACCGAGTGCAGGTCCTGCGACACCCAACGGCGCAGCGGCAGCCGGCCGAACAGCGGACGCGACAGGATGCCCGCCGCCGCGCTGTGGTCCCTCATCCGGCGCCACTCGCGCCGCACGGCGCCCTCCGGGCGCGGAGGAACTGGGGGCAGCAGGGGCTCGGGGCCTCGGACCTCGTACATGACGTGACTCCTCTCCCGGCCTTCGTGGCCTTGCCCGGAACGGTAGCCATGCCTCCAAACCCAGGCGCTGGAGCCGCCCCGGCCCCACGCCCGCCTGCCTGTGCCAACAGTGGTGGGGAGGCTGACTACCCCACGAACTGTTGACTGCTCAGCAAGGGGGCTTCCACCCACCCCTCCCCGACGGGCAGACTGTTGTGCGCACTCAGGCCCTCACATTTCGAGAGGACCGACCGCTCCCGGGCGGTGGGTGCCGCGCCCCACCAACAAAGAGAAGACGATTCATGGCTACTGGTACGGTGAAGTGGTTCAACGATGCGAAGGGCTTTGGCTTCCTCACTCAGGACGGCGGTGGTGAGGACGTGTTCTGCCACCACAGCGCCATCAACATGGACGGCTTCCGCACGCTTCAGGAAGGTCAGAAGGTGGAGTTCGAGGTGACGCGCGGCCCCAAGGGCCTGCAGGCGCAGAACGTCCGCTCAGTGGGTTGATCTCCACCCGCTCCGGGTCAACCCCAGAGCACGGAAGCCCGGTCCCGCTCACGTGGGCCGGGCTTCTTCATTTTTACAACCTACCCAGAAGGAATAACACGCAATTCCTTTCAAACCTTCCACCCCCCAAGGAATCAAGGGGGGGCTGGTGAAAGTCCGAAAGACGTCTGTTAGGCTTTGATCCTGCGAGGGAGGGCGCACCTATGTTCGAAGTCACCAACGATGTCAGCCGTCGGACCATCACTGCCCGCATGAGCGGTTTCATGCGGCCGAACGAGATGAAGGAGTACGTGGCCGTCTACAAGAAGGCCACGGACAGCTACGGCGGGGGGCGGCACCTGGTTCTGGCCGACATGCGGGGCCTGCGCCCGCTGGAGCCGGAATCCGCGAACCTGTTCTCCGAGGTCATCAACCACGGGCGCAAGAATGGCTGTGCGATGTGCGCGCACGTGTCGGACTCCACCATCGCGCGCCTGCAGACGGCCCGCGTGGCGTCGGAAGCATCCCCCAACGACGACATCACCGTGGATTGTGTGTCGCTGGAGGAAGCGCAGAACCAGCTCGCCAAGGCGCGTGTGCGCCTGCTCAACGGCGAAGGCATGTCGGCTTCGCGCTAGAGCCGTTCCTTCCGGGCAGGACGCCCGCGAACGCCCCGTCTCCGGCAAGGCCCGGAGCCGGTAGCCTCCCGCGGAAGACGCCCACCCGGAACTTGTTTCATCCCCTTTGTTTCAAATGAAAGGCGCGGGTGACGGAGCCGTCACCCGCGCCTTTTGTTTCATGCCGTGAGGCCTCAGGCCGCGCGGTCGTGCGCCGCGGACGCGTCCACGGGGTGCGCGGAGTGCGGTCCCTGCGCGCGGGGCTGCTTCTTGCGGAAGGACAGCTTCTCCATCGCCGCGAACACCACCGGCACCACCAGCAGCGTGAGGAAGGTGGAGGTGATGACGCCGCCGATGACGGAGATGGCCATGGGGGCGCGGAACTCGGAGCCGATGCCCGTGCCCACGGCGGTGGGGACCATGCCAATGGCCATGGCCGCGCTCGTCATGAGGATGGGGCGCAGGCGGCGGGGGCCGGCCTTGAGCAGGGCCTCGTCCACGGAGTCGCCTTCACGCAGGTGATGGAGCGCGCCGTCGATGAGGAGGATGGCGTTCTTCGTCACCAGGCCCATCAGCAGGATGACGCCAATCATCGCGCCCATGCTGACGTGGTAGTTCGTGACGACGAGTCCCAGGAGCGCGCCCACGAGCGCCAGCGGCAGCGACACCATGATGGTGAAGGGGTGCTTGAAGGACTCGAACTGGCTGGCGAGCACCATGTAGATGAAGACGAAGGCCAGACCGAACGCGATGCCGAACGCGTCGTTCTGCTCATCCAGGCTCTTCATCTGGCCGTCGTAGACGATGGCGTAGCCGGGCGGCAGCGGCTTCTGGGCGATGGCGGCCTTGAGCTTCGTGGCCACGTCACCCAGCGCAGCGCCCTTGGCCAGCTGGGACACGACGGCCACCTGACGCTCGCGGTTCTCGTGCTCGATGACGCTGGGGCCGTCCTTGAGCGACACCTCCGCCACGTCCGTCACCTGGTGCAGGCCCTTGGGCGTGGCGATCATCAGCTGGCGCACGCGCTCCGGCGTGGCGCGGTCCTGCTCGCGCAGGCGCACGCGGATGTCCGTCTCATCCGTGCCCTCGCGCAGCTTGGCCGTCACGTCACCGTCGATGGCCAGCCGCAGCTGCGCGGCGAGCGACCCGGCGGACAGGTCCATGTCCGCGGCGCGCGCGCGGTCGATTTGAATCTGGAGCTCCGGCTTGGCCGGGTTGGAGTCCACGCGAACATCGGAGGTGCCCAGGGTGCGCAGGATGCTGGCGACGCGCTCGGCCTCCTCGTTGACGCGCTTCAGGTCCGGGCCCACCACGCGCACCATGATGGGGAACCAGTCACCCAGGCCTTCGATGGACGGCGGGTCCGACAGGGTGATGGCGGTGGAGACCAGGTTGGGGACCAGCAGCGCGCGGGCCTCCTCCTTGAGGGTGCCGATGCTCTTGGTGCGCTGGTCCTTGCCCACCGTGAGCACGCGCATGCGCGCCTTGTAGACGTCTCCGTTGGGACCGACCGTCGTGTAGATGTCCGTGACCTCGGGGATCTTCTTGAGGAGGACCTCCGCTTCCGCGGCGCGCTCCGTCGTCTGCGCCAGGTTGGCGGAGTCCGGCAGCTGCAACTCGACAATGAGCTGCGAGCGGTCCTCCGCGCTCATGAACTCCACGCCCAGGCGGCTGGCGGCGCCGAAGGACAGGACCAGCGCCAGCACGGTGAGGCCGGCGGTGGTCCACTTATGGCGCAGCACCCAGCCCAGGATGCGGGCGTAGGTGGACTCCGTGGCCTCCAGGAAGCGGCGCAGCGCGCGGAAGACGGCGGGCTCGTGCCGCTGCTCCCCCGGCTTGTGCGCCTTGGCGAAGCGCGCGGACAGCATGGGGTCCAGCGTGAAGGAGATGAACAGCGAGATGAGCACCGCCACGGAGATGGTGATGCCGAACTGCTTGAAGAACTGACCCACGATGCCGGGCATGAAGGCCACGGGGATGAACACCGCCACCAGGGCCAGCGTCGTGGCGAGCACCGCCAGACCCACGTCCTTGGTGCCGTTGGACGCGGCGCTCATCGGGTCCTCGCCCTGCTCCAGGCGGTGGGTGATGGCCTCACGGACCACCACCGCGTCGTCGATGAGCAGACCGATGGCCAGCGACAGCGACAGCAGCGTCATCTGGTTGAGCGAGTAGCCCAGCACGTACATCACGAAGAACGTGCCGATGACGGACGTGGGCAGCGCGAGCGCGGAGATGAACGTGCCGCGCGGGTCCAACAGGAACATCAGGATGATGAGGACCGCCATCAAGCCGCCGAAGATGAGGGCGATCCACACCTCGTGGGTGTTGGCGCGGATGAGGTCCGACTGGTCGATGAGGAGCGTGGCCTGGAAGCCCTGCCCCACCACCGGCCCCATCTGGGCGAGCGTCTTCTTCACCGCGTCGCTGACGCTCACGGTGTTGGAGCCCGGCTGCTTCACGATTTCGAGCACCACGGCGTCGCGGGCGTTGAGGCGCGCGGTGGTGCGGCGCTCGGCGACGCCGTCCGTGACGGTGGCGATCTCCTCCAGGCGCACCTGCGCGCCGGTGCTGCTGCGGGCGATGGGCAGCTTCTGGAGGTCCTCCACGCTGCTGAACTCGCCCATGGCGCGCACGGTCAGCTCGTTGGGCCCCAATTGCAGACGGCCCGCGGGCAGGTTGAGGTTCTCCATGGCGATGCGCTGGGACACCTGGGACGGCGCGATGCCCACGGCGCGGGCCTTGTCCAGGTCGATGTCGACCTGGATTTCGCGCGTGTCACCGCCGGTGATGCGCACCTCCGCCACGCCGGCCAGCTGCGCGAGCGCGGGCTTGATGCGGTCATCCAGCAGCTTGCGCAGCGCCTGGGACTGCATGTCCGCGGAGATGGCGTAGGTGAGGATGGGCGCGGCGGACAGGTCCACGCGGCTGACGATGGGCGCGTCCGCGTCCGTGGGCAGCTTGTTGACGGCCTGGCCCACCTTGTCGCGCACGTCCTGGACGGCGGTGTCCAGGGCGGTGCCCAGCGTGAAGGACACCACCACGGTGCCCACGTTCTCACGGCTGAAGGAGTGGATTTTATCCACGCCGCTGATGCCGGCGACCGCGTCCTCCAGGGGCTTGATGACCTGGGTCTCGATTTCGCCCGGGCCCGCGCCTTTGTAGAGGGTGTTGACCACCACCACGGGGAAGCTGACGTCCGGGTAGAGGTCGGTGCCCAGGCGCTTGAGGCCCATCACGCCCAGCACGATGAGCAGCAGGGACACCATGGCCGTGAACACCGGCCGTCGAATGGAAACGTCACTGAGAATCATGGAAGAGCTCACGCACGCCGCGCGCGAAGAAAGGCCGCGGCGAAAAGGGGCGGCTTGCGGCTACTTCACGGAGACGCGGGTGCCGGGGGTCAGGGAGGGCGTGGGGAAGTCCACCACCTGCTGGAGGGCGGCCGCGGCGCGCACCACCACCTCGCGCTCGCGGCGCTCCAGCACCTGCACGTCCACGCGCTGGAGCGAGCCGTCACTGACGACCAGGACGTGGTCCCCGTTGGAGGAGGACAGCGCCGTCGTGGGGAGCAGCTGCGCGTCCTGCGTCTCACCCAGCTTCAGCATGGCGCGCGCCAGGGTGTGGGCCACGAAGCGGCCGTCCGCGTTGGGCACGGAGATCTCCACCGGGATGCGGCGGGTGGTGGGGTCCGCGGAGGGCAGGATGGTGCGCACCACGGCCTCGTCGGTGGACGCGCCGTTGCCCAGCGCCGCCACGCGCACCTTCGTGCCGGGCTTGAGCAGCGCGCGCGCCCCTTCCGCCACGGTGGTGCGGAAGATGAGCGTGTCCAGCTGCTCCAGCGTGAAGAGGGCCGAGCCCGGCCCCACCGTGGCGCCCGTCTGGTCCGGGGATTCAATCAGCGTGCCCGCGAAGGGCGCCTTCAGGTCATGCCGGCGCCGCGCCGCGCGGGCCTGCGCGAGCTGCGCCTTCGCGGCCATCACCTGCGCCTGGGCCTGCGCGGCGGCGGCCACGGCGTTCTTGTGCTGCTGGTCGCTGACGCCACCGCCGGTGCTGAGCTTCTCCGTGCGCTCGGCGGCGTCCTTCGCGATGGAGGCGCCGGCCTCCGCGGCGGCGACGGCGGCCTCCGCGCCAGCCACCTGCGCGTCCACGATTTCGGAGTTGAGCTGGGCGAGCGTGTCGCCCTTCTTCACGGCCTGGCCCTTCTGGGCGCGCACCGACTCCAGGCGGCCGCCCACCTCGAAGCCGACCTGGAGGCCCTGGGCGGGGTACAGCGTGCCCGTCACCTCCTCCGACTGCGAGGCCTGCACGCCGCGCGCGGAGACGACCTTCACGGCCGGCGCCGGCTTGTCCTGGCCGGGGGCCGCGGTGGCGGGCGGCGCGGACGCGGCATCCGCCTTGTCACAACCGGAGAGCGCGAGCGCGGCGGCCATCCCCAGGGCGGTGAAGGCGCGGGAGGCGGAGGGCTTCGTGGATGGTTTCACGGGCGTTTCCTTGGCGGGCGGTGCGGGTGGTCCGCGCGGGCTTGGCGCCGGCGCGTGGAAGGCGGTGAAGAAGGACGGGCGATGGCGGCGGGCGTCGCGGGCACGGCCTCGCGGGGCAGCGAGCCTTCGTGCATGAGACGTTGGAGGCCCAGGGCCCAGGTGGCCAGGTCCGGCTTCTGCGTCAGCCGCCCCATGCGCCGGGCCAGCAGCAGATAGGTGCCCACGATGAAGGAGCCGAAGAGGCTGGGGTCCACGTCCGGGGTGTCCGGATGCTGGCCGCGCAGGTGGTGGAACTCCCCGGCGATGCGCTCCACCTCGCGGTCCACCACGTCCCACATGACGGACTCGAAGGCGGTGCCCTGGCTGCCCACGATGAGCGCCGTGACGAGCTCACGCTGCTCCCACATGAGCTCCAGCATCTCCACGTCGAGCTCGGCCTCCATCCGCAGGAAGTCGCGGTAGCGCTCCGAGCGCGTGGCGACGTCCCCGGGGCCCGGCAGGCCGCTGTGGTCGGCGCGGAAGCGGTCCATGCAGGACATGCGCTTCGTGGCCAGGACCTCCAGCGCCTCCAGGAACTCCTGCACCAGCGCCGCGAAGAGGGCCTCCTTCGAGGGGAAGTGCAGGTAGAAGGCGCCCTTGGACAGGCCGCTGGCGGCGGTGATGTCGCTGATGCGCGCGCCCTTCACGCCCCGCTTCGCGAACTCCGCCCGCGCGGACGCGATGAGCGCGCTGCGGGCTTTGGGGTCGGCGTGGCGGGGCATGCGGACGCATTCCTAACCCGCCGGTCAGAAATAGAACAGTCGTTGCTGAACGCCGGGTCAGGAATCCGAGGGGCGTGTCGGCGGGGGGCGCAGGAGGGCGGAGCAGAGCGGACACGCGGGCGGGGCG
>NZ_RAWR01000296.1:0-9990 GCF_003986945.1 Corallococcus sp. AB018
GGGCTTGCGCGGACTTCGGGGGCGGGGGTCCCAGCTTCCGGGTGTCGACCAACATGGTGCGCTCAAAGACTCCGGGCTCGTCGTCCGGCTCCAGGCTCATGTCTTCGCCTCGAACCTCAGATTTTCAAGCGCCAGCCCCCGGCCACCCAGGGCGCTGCGCAGGCCGTCGCTCTGCTCTTCCAGCATCTTCAAGGTGTCGCGGTCGTTGCCGCTGAAGACGGCGGAAATCTTTCCGTTCTTCGCGCTGACCTTGATGGACAGGCCGTTGAGCACGTCACCGCGCAGGTCGATCTGGAACTCCGCGTTGCCCGCGGCGTTGGTGCCCACGCGCACGCGCTCGACGATCTTCTGGGCGATCTCGTTCGCCATGGCGCGCAGCCGCTCGGAGCCAGCGGTGTCCTTGGGCTTGGCCACCGGCACCGGCGCCATCAGCGCGGGGTTGAAGCGGAAGCCCGCGCCGGCCATCTGCGCGCCCTTGTCGTCCTTCTCCTTGCTGCCCCCGCCGCCCGCGCCCTTGCCACCGCCGGCGTTGACGTCGATCTTCAGCTCGCCCTTCTCCTGGCTCAGCCGGCCGGCCTGACCTTCGGCCTTGTTCATGTCGCCTTCGCGGACGTCCGTGGAGCGCTTCTCCTCCACGACCTCCGACTTGCGGGCCTCGCCGCCCTTGGACAGGCCCTGCGACTCGATGTTGCGCTGGGACTGCTGGGCGCCCTGGGTGGACTCCCCGGGCCTGGCGAAGGCGGTCTCCTTCTGGGCCAGCTTCTCGTCGAAGGTCTTGCCCTGTCCCTGCGCCAGGCGCGCCAGCACCTGCTTGCCCAGGGGCTGCTTCAGCTCCTGCGCCTGCTTGGGCTGGGCCTGTTCGGCCTGTCCCTGCTGGACCAGCTTGGAGAAGACGGACTCGCCCTGCACGCGCTTCTGGGTCTTCGCCTCCGCGAGCTTGCGCTCCTGGATCATCCGCTCCGCCAAGCGCGCGGCATCACGATCGTCATCAACTCGGCTCATGGCGTTTCTCCAGATACAGCGGAAGGCGGCGGGAGGTTACTTGCGCTGGCGGGCCAGGAACAAGGCGCTGCCGATCTCCTCCTGGCCCAACTCCTCCCGATCCTCGCGTTCCTTCTTCACCTGCTTGACGAACTTCTCCTTGTTCTTCTCGATGGCCTTGAGCTCCTTGGCGGCCTCGGCCATCAGCATGCGGCGCTGCTCCACCAGGCGGCCCGCCGTCCGGACGACCTCCTTCTGGTGTTCAATCTGGAGGGCGACCTGGGCTTCGTCGTCCTTCAGACGCTGCTCGAAGCGGCCCATCATGTTCATGCCGTTGATGCCGGCGCCCTTGGCCATGATCTGCTGGAAGTACTCCTGGACCTTGGCCTTGCGCTCCTTGCGGCGGCGCTCCAGCTCCGCCTCCAGGCGCTTCTGTTCCTGCTCTTCCTTCGCCAGCGCCTTGACGGCGTCCGAGAAGGCCTGTTCGGCCTCCTCCTTCGCCTTCTCACGCATGTCCAGCAACACCTGCAACCGGTACGGGGGCATGGTCGGGCCATCCTACCCGGAAACGGCCCGTCCACGCGCCTCCCCCGGAGGCATCAGTCCTCGAAGAGGGCGATGAGCTGCTCCACGGTCTCCTCGTACGGGGAGTTGGAGTGGGTGTCCTGCTTGAGGAAGTCGATGATGGCGTCGTACTTCTCGATGGCGTAGTCCGTCCTGGGGTCCGCGCCGGCCTGGTAGGCGCCCAGTAGGATGAGGTCGCGCTGCTTCTCGTAGGTGGAGAGCGTCTCGCGCAGCTTGCCGGCGGCCTTCTTGTGTTCCTTGCTGACGATGCCGCTCATCACACGGCTGAGGCTCTGGAGCACGTCCATGGCCGGCCACTGGTTTCGCGCGCCCAGTTCACGGTTGAGGATGAAGTGGCCGTCGAGAATACCGCGGACCTCGTCGGCGATCGGATCTTCCATGTCACCGCCGGCCACGAGGCAGGTGTAGATGGCGGTACACTTGCCCTTCGCCGAGTTGCCCGTGCGCTCGAGGATGCGAGGCAGCATGGAGAAGACGCTGGGCGGGTAGCCCTGACGCGCCGGGGGCTCGCCGATGGCGAGGCCGATGTCGCGCTGGGAGCGCGCCAGACGCGTCACCGTGTCGAGCATGAACAGCACATTGCCGCCGCGCTCACGGAAGTACTCCGCGATGGCCGTGGCGACGTAGGCGGCGCGCAGACGCACGAGGGCGGGCTGGTCGGACGTGGCGCACACCAGCACGGCGCGCTTCATGCCCTCCTCGCCCATGGCGTCCTCGATGAACTCGCGAACCTCGCGACCACGCTCGCCGATGAGCGCCACGACGCTGAGGTCTGCTTGCGTGTTGCGGGCAATCTGACCCATCAGCGTGGACTTGCCGACGCCGGAGCCGGCGAAGAGGCCCACGCGCTGGCCCTCGCCCACGGTGAGAAGCCCGTCGATGCAGCGCACGCCCAGGGGCAGCGGCCGCTCGATGCGCTGGCGGGTGAAGGGGTCCGGGCAGTCGCGGTCCACGGGCCAGTCGATCAGGTTCTCCCCCTCCAGGGGCATGCCGTCCATGGGCTCGCCGATGCCGTTGAGCACGCGGCCCAGGAGCCCGTCACCGCACTTGATGGTGAGCGGACGGCCGGTGGGGATGCACTCGCTGTCCGGACCGATGCCGTACAGCTCGCCCAGGGGCATGAGCATCACCTCGTCGCCCACGAAGCCCACGACCTCCGACTTCATCAGGCCGCGCTGGCGGTTCTTGACGAGCACCAGCTCGCCGATGCGCACGTTGGGCACGCTCGCCTTGATGACGAGCCCCGTCAGCTCCGTGACGCGGCCGCGCACCCGGACGAGGGACGCTTCCTTGATGAGGTCGTAGTAGCGCGAAAGGTCGATGGCCATGGCGGATTCCGGGAGGCTCTAGGGCGCGGCGTTGGCCAGCAAGCTCAGGGAGGGCCGCTCTTGCGACCGGTGTCCGGCTGAAGGAGGTTCTGGAGCATCTCCAGCTGCGTGGGCAGCTGCGCGTCCACGGTGCCGAACTCCGTCTGGACGATGCAGCCCACGGGAGCGACCTCCGGGTCCTCCTTGATGGCCAGGTCCACCGTGCGGCCGATGAGCTCCATCAGCTGCGGGCGCTTGGCGCGCAGCACCGTGGCCGTCTTCGGGTGCACGCGCAGGACCATGGCGCGCGCGTTGCGGAGGTTGTCGATGGCCGCGGCGCACATGTCCACCAGCAGCTCCGGCTCGCGCTCCAGGTCGCGGCCGAGGATCTTCTCCGCCATCTTCAGCGCCAGCGCGATGATGTCCTGCTCCTGGGAGTTGAGCATCTCCCCGGCCTGTATCTTCGCGCGCAGGAGCAGCTCCGTGGCCTGGGCGATGCCTTCCTGACGGCCCAGGTCCTTCGCCTTGGCGAAGAGCTCCTCCTTCTCACGCTGGGCCTCGGCGAGGATGCGCTCACGCTCGCGCTGGGCATCCTCGATGATGCCCTGGGCGCCCTGGCGCGCCTCGAAGACCTCGGCGTTCATCACGCCCGCGCGCGGCGGACGCAGCGCCGGTCGCTCGGACGTGGCGACGACCACCGACTCCGCCAACCCGTCCCCCTTGATTACCTTGCCGATCGCCATGGGCCGCTCCTTGGAGACCGGATGCTAGCGCGTTCCGCCGCGCGGTCCACGCCCTCCCGGACCGCCCGCGTCATCCGGGCCCGGCCGATCGGTGGGAGGCGGGCGCCGGCGGCCCACCTGCGTTCCCTCCGAGGACCGGGGCGAGGATGCCTGGCTGGAGAGCACGCGCGGGGGACGCTCCGGCTCGCCCCCCGGTTCGGGACGCGCCGCAGGACGGCTGCCCGTGCGCGAGCGCAGCACGCGGGCCCCATCAGCGGCTTCCCCTGAGGGTTCCGGGCGACGGGGGGCGCGCTCCTCCGCGTCGGCGGGAGGCCGCGCGGGGCGCTCGGCCCGGACGGAGCGGCCTTCCGGCGCATCCGGCTCCGGCGGGCGTGACGCGCCGCGTGCACCCAGCCGCGAGGGCGGGGGTCCAATGCGGGCGCCGTCTGGCTCCGGCCGGACGGGACGCGCGGGCCTGGCGCCCTCTGGATCACGGCGGCCGGGAATGGCCCCGGTGGATGCGCGGGGCGCGGGCCCCACCGACGAGCCCCGGTCCACCGGCATGCGGCGCATCTGGGAGCCGTTCGCATCCCCTTCCGGGGCCGCCATGGACGCGCGGGGCGGGGGCCCACGCTCGCGCTCCACCGGCATCCGGCGAATCTGCGAACCACCCGCCTCACCTTCCGGCGCCCCCATGGAGGCACGGGGCGCGGGCCCGCGCTCGCGCTCCACTGGCATCCGGCGCATCTTCGAACCGTTCGCGTCCCCTTCTGGCGAAGCCATGGACGCGCGGGGCGCGGGCCCCACCGACGAGCCCCGCTCCTCCCCCGGCGCCGGGCGCGGACGTCCGGCGGGGGGCGCCGCGCCCGGGCCCGCGTCACGGCTGGACGCAGCACCCGCGCGACGGGCCGCGCGCTCGGCCATGAAGTCGCGCTTGGCGCCCGCATCCGCGGACTCTCCGGCGGGAGGGGCTCCCCGCAGGGCCTTGGGGGCTCGGAGCGCGGGCGGGCGTGACGGATCCGGGGCTGTGGTGCGCAGGCCCTCGCGCGGCGCGGGTGCTGCCCCCGGACGGGCTCCCGGAGCCGCGGGGCGTGCTCCCGGAGCTTCGGGACGGGCTCCCGGAGCCGCGGGCGCGGGCTTCCGGGCCCCCGGCGGTGGAGGGAGCACTGCGGCGGGGCGCGGCGGCGTGATCAGCCGCACGGGCCGCTCGATGAGGCCGCGCACGGCCAGCCGCTCCAGGTCCATGACGATGTCGGTGCGTCCGCCATCGCCCCGGGCCGTCGGCCGCGAGCGCTCCTCGCGCACCCACTTCGCCACCAGGTGGCCGAACTCGCCGCGGTGCTTCTCCAGCATGCGCGCGGCGAACTCCGGGGACTGCGCCACGCACGCGCGCGCCAGCCGCTGCACGCCCGCGCTGCGGATGGCGCCGGCCAGCCGGTTGAAGCCCTCGTGCAGGTTGATCTGCGCGCGCGCGTCCTCTTCCGGGAGCTTGCGCGGCGCATTGGCCGCCACGGACTTGCTCATGAGCTGGAACAGGTCCGGAGGCAGCGACTCCATGAGGCCGTTCAGCTCTTCCTCGGGCAGGCCCGCCAGCGCCGGCCCAAGCACGCGCGCCCCCAGGCGGTCACTCACCGTGAGCAACTCACGCGTCTGGAGGTTGAGCACGTCCGCGAACTTGAAACCCGCGGACTGGCCCGCGGCCTCGCGCGACAGCGCCTCCTCCAGCTTCCAGCGGATGATGTCCAGGACCTGCGGCCGCACCTCGCGGGTGAGCTTCACGCGAGAGGGGGGCAGATGGCCGCGCACGGCCTCCGCCATGTTGCCGGGCAGCGCTCGCAGGGCGACTTCCACCAGGGCGCCGCGCTCGCGCTGGAGCAGCGCCGCCAGCCGCTCCGGATCCCCGGTCCACAGCTGGCCGCGCCGGTCCTTCATCAGCCGCTTGAGTTCCTGCACCACCGCGGGCAGGCGCTTCTCGCGCGGAATCTGGAGGATCTCCTGCGCGCGGTGGCGCAAGAGCGCGCCCTCCTCGTCCGGCAGGTGCTCCAGCGCCGCCATGCTCTCCTGGCCCCCGAAGGTGACCGCGGTGAGCAACATCATGGTCTGGCGCTTGCTGAGCGAGGTGAAGAAGGAATCCAACGGTCACCTCGCGGGCCCCCAGGTGGCCCGCTGAAGATGGAAGTCGTGTCCCCGGCCTGGAGGACACGTCCCGCGGTCCACCCCAGGAGGGCCGCGGGAAGCGACGTGCAGGTCTAGCCCTCGCGACCGCCGCGCGCACGCGCGGGACGCGCCGCCGCGGCGGGGGCAGCGCCACCCGAGCCACCGCGCATGAAGGTCCACCCGGTGAGGCCCATCATCGCCAGGATGAGCGCGAACGCACCGCCGAGGATCATCTTGAAGGTGCTCGCGCTGGCGGCCGTCATGCGCACGCCGAGCACGTCCTGCAGGCGGTTGGTCTCCGTGGTCTCCGCCGAGGGGGCCAGTGCCTCCGTCATCAGCACGGTGACGGCCTCCGGCTTGAGCTCCGCCACGGAGCTGGCGACGAACTGCTTCACCGCGTCCATCGTCACGGGGGGCTTGCCGCCCTCCACCGTGCGGTACTTGATGAACACGGAGGCCGACGGCATCGGCTTGTTCTCCGGCTGCGACAGGTCGTTGTTCTCCGGCACCATCACGATGGCGCGCGCTTCCAGCACACCGTCGATCTGGTTGAGCGCGTTGGAGACCTCACCCGCCATGGCCTTGAGGAGCATGGCGCGCTCCTCCGTGGCGGTGGGCACCATGCTGCCCTTGGCGAAGTGGGACAGGCCCTTCTCCACCGGACGCGGCAGCGAGTTGCGCTTCAACAGCTCCGCGGCCTGCGCGGCGTCGCCCTTGGGGACGACGATGGTGAAGCGCACTTCGTTACCGCCCTCCGCCTTCTCTTTCTTGGAGTTGATGCCGTTCTTGCTGAGCAGGACGTAGATTTCATTCGCGTCCGCCTCCGTCAGCTCGTGCTGCAGCTCGATGGAGCAGCCGGTGAGGAACAGCAGGGCGAGGAGCGGGGCGGCGAAGACGGGCGTTCGGCGAGTCATGGGCGCGCTTAGCTTAACAGGGCCCTTGCAAAACGCGGAAGGGCGCCCCCTCCCGACTTTGGGAGGGACCGCCCTTCGCATGCCGCCATGGCCCGGCGGGGTGGGGACTTCAGACCTGCGTCTTGACGACGTCCTTCAGGCCGCTGGTGGCCTTCTCGACGACCTTCGACGTGAGATCCAACTCCTGCGAGTACTTGTACATGGACGCCTGGAGACCGAGCAGCTCGGCGTTGGACATGTTCTTGCCGGAGGAGGCCTCCTTGATCAGCTTGTCCATGCTGACCTGGCCCTTCTCAAGGCCCGAGACGAGGTCGGACACCATGCCGCCCGACTTGGTCGTCTTGGAGGCTTCGGCCTTCGCGTCCACGGGCTCGGCGCCCTTGGCCGTGGCGGGCTGCTGGGCAGCGCCGCTCACCTTGTTCAGGTTGGCCTTCTCCGCCTTGTTGACGGTCTCCACCTGGCGGACGTTGTCCACCTTCTGGGTGGCCTGCGCGGCCTGGGCCTTGTTGACGTTCTGGGCGGCGTCCACCTGGCCGGCGCCCTGCGCCTTGTCAGCGAGAACTCCGTCGAACTTCGACGCGCCCGTCTTCTGAGTCTGCTGCGCGCCCTGGTCCTGCAGCTTTTGCTGCGCTACCTGTCCCGCGGAGATGCCGCTCATCGGAGCCGCCATGTGACACCCTCCTTGCATCCGTCGAGGGGGGAGGGAGTTCCTCCTCCTCGTTCAAGAGTTCCTTGAGCCGATCAATGGCCCGCGCATGAAGCCGCGACGCCCAGCTCTTCGACTGCCCGATTTCCGCTCCTGCCTCTTCCAGCGTGCGTCCCTGGAAGTAATAGCCCTGCAGGAGCTTGCGCTCTTTCTCCGGAAGCTTCTCGATGGCCGAGCGCACCCGGTTCTTCAACTGCTCCATCTCCAGGCGCTGATCCGCCGGGAGGGATTCATCCACGTAGCCCGCCGCCTCCGCCCCTTCCGCCCCCGCCGCGAAAACCGCCGCGAGGCCCGCCACGGCATCCGAGATGTCTCCAATATCATCGTCGAATGACGACCCGCGGTTGCTTGATCCCTGCTCGCGGTCCGCCAGATTTCCCAGATACGCCGTCGCGCGCTCGCCCTGATAGGCGGTGCGGGCGTCCGCGCCCCGCAAGACCCCCATCTTCCTCAGACCGTCGAAGATGGCGCCCTTGATGCGGTAGTGGGCAAAGGTGAGGAAGTTGGCGCCAACCTTGGGGTCGAAGCGCTCAGCGGCTTCCAGCAGACCGATTTGCCCATAGGCCAGCAGTTCATCCAGCTCCAGCTGGGCATTGAACTGCTTGCGCACGGTGGCCGCGAGCGACCGCACGTACGGGCCGTACTTCTCCAGGATGACCTTCCTGTCTTCACCCAGAGGCAAGCGGCGCGCTCACTCGGCCTTGGACCACAGCCGCTCGAGAACCTGGTTCAGCCGGGGATCATCCTGCAGGGCCCCGGCGATGCGGCCCGTGAGGGCAGCGGACTTCATGTTCAACTTCTCCTGCAACACTTCGGAGACGAGCGCCTTCGTCGCCTCTTCCTTGCTCTTGAAGCCCCCGTTCTTCAGCCGCTTGGCGATGGCGAGGGCCTGCGCCGCGATCGGATCCGTTGCCTGGGGGCCCTGGATGTTGCTGGAGCCTACCAGACCCGAAGGCCCGACGAGCGATTCCGTGCGATCCACCTTGCCGCCAAAGGACGCGCCGGCGGCACCCGACGGACCGGACGCCCCCTTCGCGCCGCCCGCGCGGCCCTTCCCACCCCCACGTCCAACTCCACCGACAGCCATCGACGTACCTCCTTCGCCTTCCGCGACTACTTCTTCG
Source organism: Corallococcus sp. AB018 (assembly GCF_003986945.1). Taxonomy (NCBI): domain Bacteria; kingdom Pseudomonadati; phylum Myxococcota; class Myxococcia; order Myxococcales; family Myxococcaceae; genus Corallococcus; species Corallococcus sp. AB018. Next base: position 8,497 of record NZ_RAWR01000296.1, read on the forward strand.
GCGGAGGCAGGGCCCCCGCTTCCTTCGCCTGGATGAGCGCCTGGGCCAGCTTCGCGCCGTCGCTTTCGGGCTCCAGGTCGATGGCGGCCTTCAGTTCCTTGAGGGCCTCCGGCACCTTGCCCATGAACAACAGCGCTTCACCCGCGTGTGCCCGGGGAAGTGACGACAGGGGCGCGAGCCGCTGGGCGACCCGGTAGGCCGCCAGGGCCTTGTCGTGCTTGCCCTGCGCGAACTCCACGGCGCCCAGACCAATCTGGGGCACCTCGCTCTTGGGCATCAGCGCGGCGGCACCGACGAAGACCTCCTTGGCCTTGTCGAAGTGACCCATGTCCAGCCACAGGTAGCCAGACTCCAGCAGGACCATGGCCGGCTGGCGCGCCAGGGGCACGAGGCTGTTGGCAATCTCCGAAGGGGTCTCCGCCATGGACGTCGCGCTGCCTTTCCTGTCGCCGGAAGCACGGAAGGCGGCCGTCGAGGGCCGCCTTCCTTGCACCGGTCAGATTCCGCTGTCCGTGAAGACTAGCGGATGTTGCCGATGGAGTTCTTGGTCGTATCGTGCCGCGACTTCATCACGTTGGAAACAGCCGTGAAGAGCTGCGACTCGTGCTGCATCGCGGACTGCATGTTCAGCAGCTTGACGTTGTCGTCCATCATGGACTTGAGCGAGCCGTTGGTGTTGAGCTGGTCGCCCACGCTGCCGCCCGAGCTGGTGCCAACGCTGGTGCCCAGCGAGGTGGAGCCGCCCGTGGAGGGCAGGCCCGAGCCGCCGACGCCCGGCAGGTTGGTGGAGGGCACCGCGCCGGAGCCGGTGTTCATCACGCCCACGTACGGGCCGCCCTGCATGCCGGAGCCGGAGGCGCCGGAGAAGGTCTGCGCGGAGGAGACGGCCGCGGAGACGATGCCCGCGCCGGGGACGAAGCCCGCCACCGCGCCCACGCCCGCGCCCACGGCGCCGACGGTGCTGTTCAGACCGTTCTGAACGCGCGCACCGAAGCTCGTGTTCGGCGTCTGCCGAGCCGTGGTCATCTGGGTGTTCATGCGCAGGTTCGGACCCATCATGCCGCTGTCGATCTTGCTCATTTCAGCCTCCGCGCTGGTGCCAGCGTTGATTCAAAAGGGGAGCCGGGGATCATCCCGTGGCTCTTTCAAAGGATTATCGGGAGAGTCAGCCGCCGGTTGCCTGCTGGTGACAAGAAATCGTCCGGGCTCCCGAAAAGCCCGTTATTTCCGGCCCTTGGACTGCTTCGACTCGGCGACGAGCTTCTCGCGGACGTCCACGAGCATGCCGAGCAGCTCCTCGGACCGCGCGATCGCAGCCTGGGCCTTCTTGCCGATCTCCGCGCGCGGGCCCTTGAGGTCGGCGAGCCCCTGCTTGACGGGCGCGAAGAGCGCCTGGACGTCGCTGGCGGAGGCCTTCTCGATGAAGGTCTCGACGGCGGGGTAGGACGGGACAGGCAGTTCCTGGGGCTGGGGCTGCGGCGCGGAGGGCCTGGC
>NZ_RAWR01000297.1:0-9931 GCF_003986945.1 Corallococcus sp. AB018
GGGACGGCCACCGGCGAGGGGTGGGGTCCGGAGAATCGTGCTCATGCGACAGGGACTCCTTCAGGGGGGACGCAGTCCCACCCCCTCATGGGTTGTCTTTCTTTCTGCCAGAAACAGGGCCTGTGTTTCACCCCCTGCCACGGGGGCCGGTCCGGTATCCGACGGATGGCGCCGGTAAGATAGGGATTGCTCCGCAGGCATGCCGGACCCCGGGTGTCCACTGCCGGAGATTTCACCGTGCAGTGACGAACGGGCGGCCCCGGGGGGCGACGGGGTCCGGAGCCGCTGCCCCCTAGCGTCCCTGGCGCCGCGCGTCCCGACGCGGGGCTTCAGGGGGACGCTTTCCATATGCGCCACATCGTTCCGGTCCGTGCGGCACGGGCCCTGTCGCCGTTCGTGCTCCTCGTGGCGGCCATGGCCCACGCGGACGGCCAGCCCGCGCGCGAGGAATACTTCCGCTACGTGCCGCTTTCGTATCCGCGCATCGTGAGACAGACGGAGGCGAGTGTCGCCCTGTCGCTCTACGGCGACCCGAACGACCCGGCCTGGCGGGACGAATCCCCGCGCGACGGCGTGGATGACACGCGCCATCAGGTCCTCCAATCCCTGGCGGTCCGCTTCGCGCCGTTCATGGTGAAGAACACCTACACCTTTCCCTCCGACCACAAGGTGTTCCGGGACCAGCCCGGGGGGTTGTTGCTCAACCTGGACACCTGGGACCTGGCGAAGTCCGGCGCGGTGTTGATGCGCAGTGACTCCATCAACTTCTCCAGCCTGGGCCGGCCCTGTCCGGAGGACGGCGCGCCGGAAGTGACGCTGCGCACGGAGTCCGCCGGCCAGGACGCGCGGGACGACTGCCGGCTGGTGGGCCTGCTGCGCGAGTTCCATCCGGACCACCCCACCATTCCCCGGCTGCGGCAGGACGCGGTGGACGCGGAGCGCGCGCCCTTCACGGTGATGTATTTCGACTTCCCCGGCTACGACCCGAAGACGTGGATGGCGGCGTACAAGGGTGCGGTGGACGGCCAGCCCGCGCGCCGCTACTTGGGCACGGAGAAGGTGTACGCGCATCCGTTCATCCATGCGGTGAAGGGCACGCAGAAGGGGCCGCCCGGCTACGAGCCGCTCATCCAGTACTGGTTCTTCTATCCCTTCAACGCGGGCGGCAACAATCACGAGGGGGACTGGGAGCACATCGCGGTGGCCGTCTCTCCGCGCTCGGCGGTGGAGCGCACGCTGACGGAAGCGGAACTGCGACGCATCCTCCAGGGGGACTGGACCGCGGACGGCGCGGACCCGCTGGTGATGAAGCGCATCGAGTACTTCTTCCACCACAACAGCATGGTGTTCGACTTCGCCCGCCCCAATGCCTACCTGCCCCGCGAGCAATGGCAGGCGCAGCTGGACGCCCGGGGAGAGGACCGGCCCGGGGAGAAGAAGCTCCTCGCGCGCGTGCGCCGCTACGTCTGGGCGGACGAGGCGGAGACGGTCATCAACACGCACCCCATTGGTTACATTGGCGCGGACTCCAAGGGATTGGAGCAGCTGCTGGCCTGTCCAGGACCGCACGCGCGGGAGTCACACGCCACGTACCCGGTGCCGGGCGTCTTCAAGAACATCGGCCCCGCGGGCTCCACGGAGGCGGTGCGGCAATTCTTCGACCACCAGGAGTACCTCACCCACCCGGACAAGCCGCTGCCGGAGGAGGTGGTGCGCTACGACCTGGCGTCGCGCATCGACCTGGTGCCGGACTGGGAGCGCGTCTACGACCTGGCCCTGGTGGACGGGCAGGTGCGGCGCGAGTGGTCCTGGCTCATCCTGCCCCTGCGCTGGGGCTTCCCCATGGCGAGGTCACCGCTGTCGGGGCTGGTGGCGCACTCGGACATGGGCAACCTGTCCATCGTGGGGCCGGCCTTCAACGAGGGATGGAACCGCCCGGCGCCCAGCGCGGGGTTCGATTTGTACGTGCCGAGCGAGCTGCCGTGGTTCTTCCCGCTGGACGTCCAGGACGACTTCTCCAACAACCTGGGGTTCCTCAACGCGCCGGTGGCGTTGCTCATCACGCTGCCGCCGCTCGACTTCCTCTACCGGGTGGTGGGGTTGCCGGTGCGAGCGGTGGTGGAGAACCACCAGCCCGTCTACACGCCGCAGGAACGGCTGCCGCGCCGTCGCTTCACGGTGGAGGCGGGCGTGGGCGTGCAGTTGCTTGGAGACGACTTCACGGGGCTGCTGCTCAACGACCGGCAGCTGGGCGAATGGTACGGGCAGCTCACGGCGTTGGATCCGGCCATCGCCGGCAACATCAACGACCCGGACCTGGTCCGGCCGGTGGTGCGCCCCGCGGTGTCGGCGATGCTCAAGGTGAGCTTCTACCTGGGGGACAAGTTCACGTCGGAGGACACGCTGTTCCATTCGCGCAGCACGCTGGGATTGGATGTGCCGCTATCGGACGGGATGTCTGTCTTCCAGCTGAGGACGAAGCTCGACATGTGGGAGTACGCGGGGAGCCTCCGCTACAACTTCCTGCGAGACGGCTTCCAGCCCTACGCGAAGGTGGGCTACGGGCTGACGTGGTACCGGTTGGAGGACGGCAGCATCAACGGGCAGGGGATGGCGAACCCGAACTCGTATTGGGTGCGCCGGCCGGGCTTCTTCCGCAACCTGTGGCCCAACACGCTGCACCTGGGAGCGGGGGTGGACGTCATCCTGGTGAAGGACTTCATTCCAGGACTGCACGGCGTGGATGGAGGCCTGCGCGCGGGCTACATCCTGTCGCGCCACGAATTGGGCGTGAAGGACCTGACTGGCGACAACGGGCTGCAGGGCATCGTCGTGGAGCCGGTGCACGTGTATCGCAACACCTTCGAGTTGCTGGGCACGCTGAGCTTCTGACGGCCATGGTTCAGCCCCTGCGCGTGGTCCGGTAGGCCTGAGCGGGATGCTTGGGGTTATCGGGATGGGTCCGTTCGAGGAGACCCTCTTCGACCATGGCCTTGAGGTGCCGCTCCGTCAGCTTGTCCGGGTTGTAATGCAGCTCATAGGCAAGCTCCGCAGGGAGCCAGGGCCGAAGCGAGGTAAGCGCCATGATGGCCTCGCGCAGGGCTGCCTTTCTGGGTCGGGGACCTAGTTTTTCGATGATCTCACGCGCCTTCGCGTCGATTTCCTTTCGGACAGCGACCTCCCTCAATTCGTCCGGAGCACCCCCCAATCCGTCCGGAGCATCCCCCAATCCGCGGCCAGGGTCTGTCCCACATTCACCCGCAGCGTGACGACCACGGCGCCCGTGACCTCGGCGAACTCCGGGGCGGAGAGTCCGGCGGCACGGCACATCTCGGCGACGCGGTTCGTGCCCCGGCCCCATTTCTCGATGAGGCCGGCACGGTAGAAGACCTCCGCGATGATGGGATTGCGCTGCACCGACAGATGCGGACGTGTGAGCGATTCAGGCGTGATGCCAATCGGATATCGCCCCGCGCTCCATATCTCCACGCGGTCGTCGAAGATGGCGAGCGATACCGCGCCACCCGCGATGCTGTAGTCCCGGTGGATGAAGGCGTTGACCAGGCGTTCGCGCATCGCATCTGGAGGGATGAGCGGACGGTCGACACGCTGCAGGCGGCCCGATTCGATGCGGCCAGCCAACGGGAAATGCCGCTGGCAGAACAGCTCGGCTTCCTCGAGCAGCCGGAAGGCCGGTCCGCGCACGTTGCGTTGGTCAAGGAACTCGGTCTTGTCGGTGCCTCGAAACCGGGCCATCCGCAGCTCGCACTGGAGATGATGGGGAAGGAACGTCTTGCCAAAGAGCACGACCGCCGCGCGCAGGAGCCTGCCCTTGTGACGTACGCCAAGGCGGTCGAGCAGCTCGGGCAGGCCCCGCCCCACCGGGCCCGCCATATTCGACGCTGTTCCCTCCGGGCCGACGCCTCACTCGCGCGTGCGGCGTACGGACCGGGACCCTGCGTTCACGCGCGGAGACGGTGTGTCGCCGTGCGCCGGCGTCCGTCGACTACAGGCAGTCCACCAGGCCGTCGTAGATCGTCGTGCTGGTGCCGGGCAGCGTGGCGTAGAGGGGCGAGGTCCCGGAGAGCGCCGTCAGCAGCGAGGCCATCGTGGTGCCGCTGGCCAGCGGGCTCTGGCAGGTCCAGGTCTGCGTCTGCACGGAGAATCCACCCGTGGACGGGTCGAGCTCCTCGTTGCTCGCGGCGAACACCCAGACGCACTGGCCAATGACACCCGTCCCGCTGTTGACGGAACACTGGAAGCGCAGCGACTGGATGTTGCTGTAGTCGCCCTCGCAGAACGTGTCTCCACAGATGTCGTCGAAGTTCTCCTTCATGTTCGAGCGCAGCTCCAGCCACGAACGGATGTTCATCACGGAGCACCTTCCTGGAAATAACCGCCCCACGGACGGAACGGTCACCCGCAAGGCGACTCGGGTTTGACAGGAAGTTCAAGCAAACCTTCTTTCACAAAGATTTCGCGGTGATGTCTGATGAGCGCCTTCCCCTCAAGGAAAGGCCGGTTCCCCCATGCGGTCATCGCTGCGCCGTCTTCCCTCTGTCCTGAAGTTCACGGCCGTCACCACGGCGTTGATGTGGCTCTCCGCCTGCGGTGAGGGCGTGCTGGAAGAAGAGGAGCTGTTCGCGCAGGGCCGGCAGGCGCTGTTGAACGGCGTGGGTTCGTCCGCGGCGAGGGCGGCGCTGACGAAGCGGTGGGCGCCCATCCACTACCAGGACGTGGACGTCACGGGCTCGCATTCGCTGAGTGGCAAGTCCGACTTCATCACCCGCGTGGACTTCGATGGGGACTGGAGCGGGACGAACAACTGGGACAACACCGGCTCGCGAGCCCTCACCGCGCACGCCTACCAGTCCGTGGTGGAGACCTCCACGCACTGGTACCTGCTCTACACGTTCTTCCACCCGCGCGACTGGTCCGACTCCATCTTCGACACCGAGCACGAGAACGACGGCGAGGGCGTGCTGCTCATCGTGAAGCGCGACGGCAGCGAGTACGGCGCGCTCGTGGGCGCGGTGACGGTGGCGCACAAGGACTTCTACTCGTTCGTGCCGTCCGGCAGTCCGCTCGGGTCGGGGTCGGAGTCCATCGACGGTACGCTGTCCATGGCCTCCTTCGAGGGCGAGCTCCACCCCATCACCGCGCAGGAGGCCAAGGGCCACGGCCTCAAGGCGTGGCCGTACTACGACATCGTCGGAGACGGCGTGAAGTACTACCCGTCGCTCACGCTGGCGGAGCAGCCGTCGTCCGCCACGGACTCGGACGTGCGCTACAAGCTGCTCGACATCTTCAGTCCCACCGACGGCTTCTGGACGCGCCGCGACCTGACCACGCTGTTCTCCTCCGACGGCACCTTCCGGGGCGACACCAGCGGCGGCTGCGGGCTGGTGGCGGGCAACTGCGGCACCAACTCCGCGAACGCGCCCTGGGGCTGGGACGACCAGAACGACGGCCCCATCCTGCGAGGGGAGATCGCCAAGGACCCGGCGAAGCTGGCTGCGTACTACTTCAGCCCGTCGTCGCAGTTCTCCACGACCTACACGTTCAATCCCTTCCAGAATATCGGCAATCCCAACCAGCCCTGAGCCAGGAGGCGTCCGATGACGGAGCCCGCTTCCTCAAGTGGGAAGCGGGCCCGTGTGTTTCATCCGGGGCGTCCGTTCAGCGCACCCAGCTCACGTTGCTGTAGGCCTTCGCGCCGTCCGCGCGCTCCGTGTTCGTCAGCGGCGCGTAGACGCGCGTGCTGATGGTGTTGGCCGCGGTGTCGACCTCCACGAGCCGCGTCGGGTTCGTGGTGCCATCGTGGAACGTGTTGAGCATCTGGTAGATGGTGTTGCCGTTCACGCCGGTGTCGGTGCGGTAGGCGGCGTTGCCCACGTGGCCGGAGAAGACGAAGCGCACGTTGGCGTACTGCTTGATGAGGTTGTCGAACACGTACTGGGGGCTGTTGTTGCCGTAGCCACCGTTTGACTGCTCGATGCCGCCGCTGCCGTTCAGGTGTGAGTGGGTGATGATGATGACGTTGTGCTGGGGGAACTGGGCCAGCACGGTCTTCGCCCAGTTCACGGCGTTCGTGCGAGCCCACAGCTCCAGGTTCAACACCAGCCAGTTCAGGCCGCCCGCGTTGAACGTGTGGTAGGCGTTGTCGCACTTGCCGGACTCGAACACACCGCCCAGGGCCTTGAAGCGGGACAGGGGGAAGTAGGTGTTGAAGGTGGCGGTGTTGCGCAGGTTGGCGTTGACGTTGCCGGGGCATGCGCTGCCGCCCTGGCACACGGCCGCCGTGTCGTGGTTGCCCAGGGCGATGGCGTAGGGAATCTGGGCGGTGTCGAGCACCTGGTAGGAATCACTGGCGCGCTGGTAGTGGAGGTGGTCGGGCGTGTCCCAGTCCATCAGGTCGCCGGTGTGCAGCACGAAGCGGATGTCCTGGGCCGTCTTGTTGTCGGCGATCCACTGCATGCGCTGGGTGAGCCGGGTGGGGGCGTAGACCGTCTCCTGCTGCGTGTCGGGGATGACGACGAAGGTGAACTTCGTGTCCACCGTGGTGGGCGCGGCGTAGAACTGGATGCCCTCGTTGGTCCAGCCCGCGGTGGTGAGCGCGTCGCGCTCCGCCTGGGTGACGGCGTGGCGGTGTTTCTTCAGGCCCGGGTTGTCGAAGCGGTAGACGGGCACGAGGCACGCGTCCGCCGTCTTGGACGCATAGAAACCCACGCCCTCGTCGGTGGTGAAGCCGGAGGCGATGAGGTTCGAGCGCTCGGTGGCGTCGATGGTGACGATGTGTTCACCCCGGCTGGGGCTGTAGAGCCGGTAGACGGGGGACAGGCCGGTGCCGGAGGACTTCGCGGCCTTGAAGGGCGTGCCCCGGTCGTCGGTGTAGCCGTAGGTGGTGGCCGCGTTGGCGGCCTCGTTCGCATTGAGGGTGAGGAGGCTGTCGCCCGAGGACGGACGTACCCGGTGATACACGGGGCCGCTGAACGCGGCGCAATCCAGCGCCGCCGTGGTGCTGCCCAGGTCCGACGCGGGCATCTGCTGGGGTTCAGGCGCCTCGCCAGGACCGCAGGCGGACAGCAGGCCGGTCAGGGTCAGGGCCGCGAGGAGGGAAGAAGGCTTCAAGATGTGCTCCCGGTGAAGTCAAGATGTTCAAGTTAAAAATGAATTGCTGGGATGCGCATAGCATTGGTGGAGGGGCCGGAGAAGGTGCCTGTCGAGGAGTGTCGTGAGTGCCACAGGGGCAGGACCGCATGAGCGCGAGCAAGGCCGGGGTATGGGGGGTGCTGGTCGTGCTGCTCACGGGCTGCGCCAGCGGGCCCACGGTGCGGCTGCGCACGGAGCGGGGAACGCGGACCTACGCCCCGGAGACGTGGGACAAGCGGGTGCCGGTCAGCGCTCGGGAGTTCGAGGAGGCGCTGGCGCGTCTGGTGCTGGAGGTGCCGCTGACGGTTCGGTCACCGAGGGTGGTGCGCGCGGTCGCGAAGAAGGGGGCGCAGTTGGACCTGGGATTCGGGTTCATGCTGCGGGACGGGTACGGACGGTGGTGCCGGGCGCATGAGGCTCCGGGAGATTGTTTGTCCTTGCTGGAGGACGGCGCGGGTTTCGGTGAGTTGGACCGGCTGACGCTCGCGGTGACGATGCTGGTGAGTCACGGAGTGACGATGGGGCTGTCGTCCGCGCTCGCGTGGATGCCGCGTTTCCCGGACGCGGTGCGGCTGGGCTCGACACAGGCGGGCTTCAACCCGGCGCGCGTGCTGGACGTGAGCGCGGTGGCGGTGGTGGACGGCGTGGTGGAGGTGACGCTCGCGTCCACGGCGGTGGCCATGGCCGCCATGGGCCCTCCGCCTTCGAGTAGCAGCGCAGGTGGCCCGGGCAAGTGGGTGCAGGTGAACGAGTCGATGTCCGACCGCGCCCGCGACTATCAGGCCCAGGTGACGGGAGCACCGAAGGGCTCCGCGTACCGGCTCAAGGTAGGAGACGAAGAGGTCGACTTCGACGGCTACGACCTGGTCGACGATTCGCTGCTGGAGGCCAAGGGCCAGGGCTATGAGAAATTCATCAAGGACAACATGGAGATGAAGGACTTCTTCAAGGGCTTCCGAAAGATGCTGGTTCAGGCGGATCGCCAATTGGCCATGGCGCAGGGAAGACGCATTCGCTGGATTGTCGCGGAGGATCGATTTGCCACCTTCCTCAAACAGGCCTTCCTCAGCACCGGGCGCAGGATAGAAGTCGTCCACATCGCCCCCCTCCAATAAGGAATCCTGGAACCATGTCCGAGACGTACTACGCAGGCTGCTATTGGCTGGCGCGTTCAGAGCCGGTCGAATCCTGTGCTCAGCGTCTTGCATCCTTCATCCAGCAGCTGGGCCCTTTGGAGTCCACGTGGAACCGCTGGCACCAGACGGCGGCCAATTTCGAGAAGGCCCGGAAGCGCCAGGTCCATACGGATGAAGCAACACTCGCGAAGCTCATGATGAGCAAAGCCCATCGCTTCATGGGCAGCTCCAGCTTCTGGCTCTGGGCGGGAGAGAACGAAGATGAAACTTCGAGCGTTCACGGCAACTGCGGGAGTGCTTCCATCCATTCATGCTCCGTCTGCGCCCTCAACACCGGCAGTCGGGGCAGTGTCGGGGAGCGCGTGCTGACCGCGCCCGTCCTCGCCGGTGTGATACGGGCCATGGCTCTGGCGTGGGAGCCGGAGACCGGAATCGCGACCTCCCATGCGCATCTGGAGCAGCTCAAGGTCGATCAATTTTCATCGCCCGGCACCTTCGTCGGCTGGGTCATGTACTTCGCCGACTTCCGAGGCCCCGTGCCCCCACTGCCCACGCCCGTCCAGGTGGAGCACATCCCCAACCGGGGCACGCTCATCACCCTCACTCAGGAGAAGTTCACCGTCTCCAATCCGGCCCACGTCGCCCTGGCCGCGGACGTCCAGGCGCGCCTCCAGGACGCGGGGCTGCTCACGCCCCTGCGCCCCTGGGGCACCTGAGCCCTCAGTCCGGGTAGAACATCGGGTCGCGCGTCGCCACGAACGACGAGATGGCGTGCGCCACCTCCGACGGCAGCGTGGTGAATTGCACACCCACGCCGGGCATCAAGTCTGGCGTGCGGTCGTTGCCGTCGCGCGCCCAACGCACCACGCCGTTCACCGTCAGCGGCCGGCCCCCCGGCAGTGTGAAGTCCAGCTCCACCGGCGTGCCGCGCGGCACCGCCTCCACCGTGGCGATGAAGATGCCGCCCTCGCTGATGTCCATCGAGAAGCCGGTGAAGAAGTTGGAATCACTGCGCGTGTCGATGGTCGTGTGCATCCGCACCCGGCCCGCCTTGCGCGCGTCGCTCTTCGCCGGAGTGACGGCCACGGGCGCGCGCGCCGGAAGCCGCTCCGCGCGCGTCGGCGCCTCCGTGGACGGCTTCTCCGGGGACGGCCGCAGGGCCGGGGGCGGGACGACCTTCTGGGTCTCCGCCTCCGCCGCGCGGCGGGCCTTCTGCTCGGCCTCCTCTCGGGCCCGGGTGGCGTCCTCCACCCGCTTCAGGTCGGACTCGGCGGACGACAGCGCCTTGTCTACCCGGGCGGCGTCCTCCTGCTGCACGCGCAGCGCGGACTGGAGGTCCAGCCCGGCCTGGCGGCGCGTGTCCAGCGCGGCCTCCCGCGCGTCCAGGGCCTTCTCACGCAGCCGCGTAAGCTCCGGGGACGGCTCGGGGGATTCGGTGTCCTCCAGGCGCATGGCCCACTGGGACAAGCGCGAGTCCCCGGCATGCTCCGGCCGGGCGAGGGCCTGGCGCATGCGGGTGAGCCGGTCGGTCAACGCGGCGGCATCCGCGGTGGCGCGGGCTACCTGTTCGGCGAGCTGCGCTTCCAGCCGGGCCATGTCGGCTTCGGCGCGCGCCAGATCGGCTTCCCGGGAAGGGGTGGGGG
>NZ_RAWR01000298.1:0-9930 GCF_003986945.1 Corallococcus sp. AB018
GCCACCTCCCGCGCCCCCGCCGCCTTGCGCGGCGACAGCCCCATGCTGCGTGAACCGTCCAGCAGCACCTCCACGCGCGGCGACACCTCGTCCTGGCGCACGCGCAGCACCAGCTCCCCCGTGCGCGCCACGGCGTTCCAGTCCAGCTGCCGCAGGTCATCCCCCGGCTGGTACGCGCGGAAGTCGTGCAGCTCCATCGCGCTGCCCGCGGACGTGGCACGCACCTCGCCCACCCGTCCCCGCTGCGGCAGGCGCGGCAGCGCCAGGCTCAACCCCGGCGCCAGGCGCGCCACCTCCGCCTCATCCAACATCGCGCTCACTGCTCGTGGGCCCGCCGCTCGCGCTCGGCGAGCACCCGGTCCGCGGCGAACGCCGCCAGGAACGCCACCAGCGCCACGCACAGGAGCAGCTCCGGCGGCATCTTGAGACCACTGGGGTCGCTGTAGTCGTACTTGCCGAAGTTCAGCGTCCCCAGGATCGGGTTGAGCAGGTTGAGCAGCTCATCACGCCCCTCCAGGTCCAGGAACACCGCCAGCAGTGGCGGCACGCCGGCCCCCAGGATTCCCACCAGGACGTAGAGCAACCGCACCGACACCGGCGACGCGAATCGCCCCGAGCGCGGCATCCGCCCCAACAGCAGCGCCACCGACAGGTACAGCACCCCGTAGAGCGCCAGCGCCCCCTGTGACATCGCCAACCGCATGCTCCCCTTCGAGCCATCCGACGCCAGCCACACCAGCACCGCGCACCCCACCGCCCACCCCACGAGCAGCAGCACCGACAGCCGGAAGCCGCGCAGCGCCCCAGGCCTGAACAGCGTCCACGCCCGGGTGCCCGCGCGCAGCGGCCGCGACTGCCCGTCCACATCCGTCGCCATGAAGAGGGTGGCGAAGATGAGGTGCAGACCTCCGAGGATGCCCATCACCCCGGGGATGTCCTCCTCCCGGTCCATGAGCCACCACACCGCCGTCATCCCCACGAACGTCAGGAACACCTGCACCACCAACGCCCGCCGGGGATGGCGCGTGTAGTTCTCCGTCACGAGCGACAGCCGCGCCACCGCCGTCTCGAACACCAGCCACCCGTCCGACACGAGGAGCCAGAACACCGCGCCCAGCCCCAGGAAGAAGTTCCGGTCGAACGAAAACCCGCTGCCCCGCTCATTCGTCACCACGAAGGCGAACGTCAGCGCCTGGAAGAACGTCACCACCAGCACGGCCACCAGCGCGAACCGCACCGCGGCCCGTCCCATCCGGCTGTCCGCCACCGTCGCCGCGCACACCGACACGAGCGTGAGGAACACCATCCACGCCCCGCCCAACATCAGCACCATCAGGATGGTGGGCAGGTCGATGCCGTTGAGGAAGTAGCTGAACAGCAGGAACGGCCCCACCGCTGACGCGTACAGCACCGCCTGCACCAGGAAGGACGCCACCTTGCCGCGCAGGATGCGCCGGGGTCCCAGCCCCGTGAGCAGCAGCAGCGACCACGTCTCGTCCTCGCGCTCGCGCGCCAGCGAACGGTACGCGTTGAAGGGGATGAGGCCGAAGTGCACCAGCGCCAGACACACGAAGAAGGAGAAGAAGTACGACCGCCCCTCGCGCGTGTACGTGCTGTCGTGCGTGTTCGCGAACGCGATGAGCGACAGCACAAAGCACGCCGCGAGCAGCAGCCCGAAGCTCACCCAGAAGACGCGCGTGCGCAGCCCCTGCCGCACCTCCTTCACCACCAGCGGGTTGAGCCGGTCGCCCCACTTCTCCCAACGGTCGGACACCGCGGCGGGAACCCCCGGCGAGGGGGCGGACTCGGCCGCGCCCGACGCGGGACTTGCTTGCGTGCTCACGCCACCCTCCCCTTCGTCACCGTCATGAACGCGTCCTCGAGATTGCGCTCGCGCGGGCTGAACGCGCACACCGGCAGCCCTTGCGACACCAGCGCCGCGAGCAGCGCCGCCGCGGCCGCTTCCGTTTGCGCCGGCCCCGCGTCCGCCTCCAGCTCCAGCCGCACGCGCAGCGCGGCGCCCTCGCGAGCCACGTCCTTCACGCGCGGCTGCTCCAGCAGCGTGCGCTCCGTGCGAGACCACAGCGCCTCGGCCTCGTCGCCCTGCGCCGCCAGCCGCACCGTCAGCTCCAACACGCGGGACGGGCCCGCGCTCTGGCGCAGCAGGTCCTCCACCTTGCCCTGGGCCAGCAGGCGCCCCTGCTCGATGATGACGCAGCTGTCGCAGATCTCCGCCAGCTCCGTGAGGATGTGGCTGGAGATGATGACCGCCTTGCCCTGATCCGCCAGCGCGCGCAGCAGCTCCCGCAGCTCGATGCGCGCGCGTGGATCCAATCCGTCCGCCGGCTCGTCCAGCAGCAGCAGCCGAGGGTCGTGGAGCAGCGTGCGCCCCAGGGCCACGCGCTGGCGCATGCCCTTGGACAGCTCCGTGGTGAGCTTGTGCGAGAGCGGCCCCAGCCCCGTGAACTCCATCACCGAGTCCACCCGCTGCTTGCGCTGCGCGCCCTTCAGTCCGTATGCGCGCGCGAAGAAGTCCAGGAACTCCCTCACGGTGACGTCGTCGTAGGTGCCGTAGCGGTCCGGCATGTAGCCCAACAGCGGCCGGGCCCGGTCCGGCGCGTCCACCAGCGACGTGCCGTCCAGCAGCACCGTGCCCGCGGTGGGCACGTCCAGCGTGGCCAGGATGCGCAGCGTGGTGCTCTTGCCCGCGCCGTTGGGCCCGATGAAGCCCAGGATGCCGCCGGCCTCCAGCGTGAACGACACGTCGTCCACCGCGCGCAGCGCTCCGTAGTCGCGCCGCAGCCCCTTCACCTCCAGCAGGCTCATCGCCGTGCCTCCTCGACCTGGCCGCGCACCACGTGCAGCGCGGCCTCCAGCTCCACGTCCAGCGCCGCCGTGGGCGTGAAGCCACGCCCGCCCAGCCGCGCCACGAACGTTCCGTCCTCCAGTTCCTGAATCAGGGGCGCCACCGCGTCCTGGAAGCGCATGCGTGGCTCGTGCTCCAGGCCCAGCAGGTCCACGTCCCCGGCCTCCGCCTCCTCCGGCGGAGCCAGCCCCTCCGCGCCGTCCGCCAGCTCCGGCAGGACATAGAGCTGGCCGTCCAGCTTCAACGTGCCGCCCATCAAGGGAGCCCCCAGCGCGTTCTGCACCTGCACGCCGCCGTCGGTCTTGTGCGCCGTCAGCCGCGCGCGAGAGGGGACCACGGCGACCTCGCCCCACTCGCGGTAGCTGCGCGAGGGCAGGAAGCTGTTCTTCACCACCAGCCCGTTCGTCCAGTCCAGGAAACGCGGCGGATCCTCCGGGCCCGTCGAGGACGCCGGGGCCAGCAGCACGCTGGAGGCGGGCATGCGCACGCTCTCTTCCGCGAGGTTCGCGTACCAGGCGTTGAGGCCCACCGTCACCGCGCGGGACCGCTCGCGGTCCAGCAGCGTGAGGCTGTAGCGCGCGGCGTGCACGCTGAAGCCATCCACCAGCACGGACCACGCCACCAGCCCCAGGCTCGTGAGGACCGCCAGCGTGGGCACGGCGATGAGCACCGCGAGCGGTCCCTTGCGCCGCGCGAGCATCCACCCGCCGGGCCCCACCGCGAGCACGAAGAGGAAGATGAGCAGCAGGAAGCGGCCCACGGGCGCGCGGGCGCTCGACAGCAGCGGCATGCGTCCATCGCTGAGCAGGTCGTGGCGCTCCCAGCGGGGCGGCGGGCCCGCGGGCACCACCACGGCTGGTGACCGCTCCGTGTCCTCCCAGAGTCTGAAACCGCAGCCCTGGGTCTGCTTCCGGCAGTCGCGGAACTGGCGCACGAAGCCGAAGCCATAGGGTGACAGCTCCGCCTTCTCATCCTGAAGCAGCGGGAGGCGCAGGCTCGGATTCGCCGGGGGCTGGTCGAGCACCAGCTTGCCGCCCGCCACGGCGAACATCTCCAGCACCGCCCAGACGTCATCGGGGACCTGGTCCGCCGGCACCGCCACCAACACCGCGTCGTAGCCCACATAGGCCGCCAGCTCGCGTGGAGCGGTGCGCGGCTCCACGAAGCGCGTGGCGACGAGCGGCTCCATGTTCTCCGGCGCGCGGCTCAGGCCGGTCGCGGCCTCGAAGGCCTTCACATCGCCCAGCACCATCACGCGGGCGCCCCGGTAGCCGTCCAGGTAGAAGCTCTGCGCCACGGTGTCCATGCCGGGCGAGTCCATGTTGATGATTCCCGCCTGCAGGTCCGCGGGCATCAGCAGCCACGTCACGGTGCGCTCACGGGGGCCCACTTCCAGCGAGCGCTCCATGATGCGCCCCTGCGAGTGGATGGACAGACGCACCGGGCGCGGCTGGCCACCGGTGTTGTGCACCGTCACCTGGATGGGCGTGTAGCCCCGGTTCGGCACAAGCGTGACGACACGCACGGAGCCCTTGAGGTCGCCCTCGGTGGGGAAGTTCTCCGTCGTCTCCACCACCTCGCGGTAGCCGCTCGCCTGGGACGCCTCATCCCGCTCCTCCACCGCCTTGGGAGGGCTGGTGGCGAACGCCGCCGTCCCGCCAGGAACGCCCGACAGGCCAGTCCAGAGCATGGCTCCCATGAGCACGGCGAAGGTCAGGTGCGCGCGGCTAGCCACGGGGCACCTCGGGCGTGGCCTTGAGCAGCTCGCGCACCACGTCCGGCGCGGTCACCTTCTCCAGCGACGCCTCGTAGGCCAGCACCAGGCGGTGGTTGAGGGCGGCGGGCGCGGCGGCCACCACGTCGTCGAAGCCCACGTTGGGCCGGCCTTCGAGCAGCGCGCGAGCACGGCCCGCGGCGGCCAGGGCCAGCGCCGCGCGAGGGCTCGCGCCGAAGCGCACGAAGCGGCGCACGGGTTCCGGAGCGGAGGGCTGGCGCGGGTCGGACGCCTCCACCAGCCGGCCGATGAAGTCCGCCACCGGGCCGGGCAGGTGCACGCGGTCCACGGCGGCGAACAGGCGCGACAGGCCTTCCGCGTCCAGCACCGGCTCCTGCGAGGGAGGCGCGCCGCGCATGCGCGTGGTGAGCAGGGTGCGCAGCGTCTTGGCGCCCACGGGCGGCACGAGGATGCGGAAGAGGAAGCGGTCCAGCTGCGCTTCGGGCAGCGGGTACGTGCCTTCGAGCTCGATGGGGTTCTGCGTGGCGAGCACGAAGAAGGGGTCGGGCAAGGGCCGCGTCTGGCCCAGCACCGTCACGGACCGCTCCTGCATGGCCTCCAGCAGCGCGGACTGCGTCTTGGGGCTGGAGCGGTTGATTTCATCCGCGAGGACGAGACTCGCGAAGAGCGGGCCCTCGCGGAAGACGAAGTCGCGGCGCGATTCGCCCTCCAGCACGTAGGTGCCGGTGATGTCGCCGGGCAGCAGGTCGGGGGTGAACTGGATGCGGCGGAAGGGCAGCGCCAGCAGCCGCGCCAGGGCCTTGCACAGCTCCGTCTTGCCCAGGCCGGGCAGGCCCTCCAGGAGCACGTGGCCCCGGGCGAGCACCGCTGTCACGACCTGCTCGACGACCGTCTCCTGGTCGAGCATCACCTGGTTGAGCCCGGACTTGAGCCGGGACGCCACGTCCGCCGCGCCCTGCGCTTCGGCGGGACTCAGAAGCTCCGCTGCCACGTCGTTTCCCCCTTCTGGACTACGGACCACCGAAGTACCGCTTCACCAGGTCGCGGTTGCGAGGCAGCAGCGGACCGGAGGTCGGTCCCGCCGTCGCATCGCCCTTCGCGCCCGTGCCCTTCGCGCTGGACGGCCCCGCCTGCCCCGTGCGGGCCTGCGGATCCGCTGCGCGAAGGCCCCACAACTCTTCCGCATCGCCGCCATTGCCATCCGGCAGCGGCTGGAACGCGAGCCGGTTCGGATCCATCTCCGCCTCGCCGCCGAAGACGACCGGCTGGCTCTCCCCGCCCCGGCTCACGCCCGCGCCCTCGCCCTTGCCCTGCCGCGTGTTCCGGCTCGCGTGCTGATTGCCCTGCTGGCCCTCGCCGTCGCCCTCTTCACCGTCACCTTCGCCCTGCCCCTCCTGACCCTGGCCTTGCCCCTTCTGGCCCTGGCCCTTCTGTCCCTGTCCGGACTGCTGACGCCGGGTGGGACGCCGGGCCTGGGCGCCGCGGTTCCCTTGTGAGGCGTTTTCCTCTCCAAAGCGCTGGGCCAGCGACTGCTGCCGCCGCTCCAGTGTGCGGCGCAGGTCAGCGATCTGATCCGGAGAGCCAGAGGCCTGGGCGCGAGCGGAAGCACGGGCCTGGGCCTCGCGGGACGACGGGTCGCCGGAGCCCTGCTTGTCGCCGCCCTGCTGATCACCCCTGTTCTGTCCATCCGCGCCCTGCCCCTGCGAGTTCTGCTCGGACGCGGGAGCCTCCTGAACACCGGCGGCGGAGTCCTCGGGGTTCCCGCTGGCGCGCGCATCGAGCGCCATCAGGGCCTGCTCCAGTGACTCACGCTCACGGGTGGCGGTCTCGGCACTCCCAGCGGCGGCGAGCGCGTCCTCCAGTTCAGCGGCGGCCTCGGAGGCGCGGTTGAGCTCGGCGGCGGCCTCGGAGGCGCGTTCAGCGAGCCGCTGCTCCAGGGCATCCGCGGCTTCCCAATCCGCGGAGTCGAAGCGGCCCTGCGCGACTTCTTCCGACAACCGGCGCAGTTCCTCCTCGACATCGGGGCCCAGGGGCTCCTCACGGGCCAAAGCCTCGGCCTGCGCCTGCACGGCGGCGACCTGGGTCGCGGCGGCGGCGTTGATGTTCGACGTGCGCAACGCCGGAAGCGGAACGAGGAACCCCACTGCGAGGAACAGGAGCGCACCCAACAACGCCCCCACGGGCCGGCGCCACGGGACCTCTGGAGGCTTCACCTGCTGAGCGAACTGGTTGAGGCTCAGCTCCCACTCACCAACGGGGCGCTCCAGCCGCGTGAGCAGCAGGCCACCAGCGTTGGCGGAGCGGTCCGCGAGCACCGCCGCGTACTCCAGCGACACGCCGCGAGACCGGGCGCGAACGAACCACCACGCCAGCCCCGCGATGACGAGCGGAGGCACGGCCCAGACAGCCAGGTCGCGCAGCAGCAACCGTGACAGCACGCAAGCGGTGGCCATGGCCCAGAGAGGAGCGATGCCCGCACCACTCCAGGCGACCACGTTGAGCCGCCGCTGCACGCGCCGGATGGGCGCGAGCACGAGAGACTGGAAGCGGCGTTCGTCACTGGCGGCCATGCGTGGAAGCCAGTGTCGGACACCCAGCCCACCGTTCACAAGCGACGCCCGGGAACGGTCGAATCCCGCCGTGGACGGTCGCCCGTCCGACTCCAGCTGTCGAGAAACCGCGAAACCCGAGCGGACCTCCAAAGGCGGCGGTTAGTGTGCCGCCCCCTATGAACTTCCGATTCCTTGGTCGCAGCGGTCTGAAGGTCAGCGAAATCTCCTTCGGCAACTGGCTCACCCACGGCTCCCAGGTGGAGGAGGACGCCGCCATCGCGTGCGTGAAGGCGGCGCTCGACACGGGCATCACCACCTTCGACACCGCCGACGTCTACGCCGGCACCAAGGCCGAGGCCGTGCTCGGCCGCGCCCTCAAGGGCCAGCGCCGTGAAGGCTATGAGCTGTTCACCAAGGTCTACTGGCCCACCGGCCCCGGCCAGAACGACCGCGGCCTGTCGCGCAAGCACATCATCGAGTCCATCCACGGCTCCCTGCGCCGCCTCCAGACGGACTACGTGGACCTCTACCAGGCCCACCGCTTCGACGCGGAGACGCCCCTGGAAGAGACCATGCTCGCGTTCGCGGACATCGTCCGCCAGGGCAAGGCCCTCTACATCGGCGTCTCCGAATGGACCGCCGAGCAGATCGCCGCTGGCGCCAAGCTCGCCCGCGAACTGCGCGTGCCCTTCATCTCCAACCAGCCGCAGTACTCCATGCTCTGGCGGGTCATCGAGTCCAAGGTCATCCCCACCTCCGACGCCGAAGGCCTGGGCCAGATTGTCTGGTCCCCCATGGCCAAGGGCGTGCTCAGCGGCAAGTACCTCCCCGGCAAGCCCCCGCCCGCGGACACCCGCGCCGCCACCCCGGGCTCGCAGTTCATGACCAGCTTCATGACCGATGACGTGCTCACCCGCGTCCAGCAGCTCAAGCCGCTGGCCCAGGAGGCAGGCCTGTCGATGGCGCAGCTCTCCATCGCCTGGGTGCTCCAGAACAAGAGCGTCTCCTCCGCCATCATCGGCGCGTCCAAGCCGGAGCAGGTGCTCGACAACGTGAAGGCCACTGGCGTGAAGCTCGACGCGGAGCTCATGCGCCGCATCGACTCCATCCTCGGCCCCGTCGTGGAGCGCGACCCCGCGCAGACCACCAGCCCCAACCGCCGACCCTGAAAACGCGCTCATCCACCCGGCGGGCAGGCACTCCGACGCCCGTCCCGCTCGGTGCCTGGGATATGACATCCGCGCCCTGGTTTCGCCGCGCCCGTCCAGTGGCGCGCGACAGCGGGGTGAACTCCACCCCGTTCCATTTGACTTTTAAGTTGGGGGGAACAAGAGACTGCGCCGCGCGTTAACGCGGTCCCACTCTTGAACCGGGCTTTCCCCACATGACGTCCTTCTTCCTCCTGGCCCAGGCGGCCCAACCCGAACTCGGATGGTTGAGCAGCAAGCTGCTCGGGGTGACGTTGGGCAGCGCCGAGTGGGTGCTCTGGCTGCTCGTGTCGCTGTCCATCATCTCCATCGCGGTGATGCTGGAGCGCGCCGTCTACTTCTCGCGCCACCGGCTGGCCAACTCGGAGGCCCTGGCGGTGCGCCTGGCGCGCGGCGAGTTCGACGCCGTGGCCGGTGAAGTGAAGAACCAGAAGGGCATGGAGGCCTCCGTCATCCGCGAGGCCCTGGCCTCCGCGCAGCAGGGCCCCGACACCGTGGAGCAGGTCATCGCGTCCACCGTCGCCCGCGAGCGCCCCCAGTACGAGCGCGGCCTGTCCATCCTGGGCACGCTGGGCAACAACGCCCCGTTCATCGGCCTGTTCGGCACGGTGCTCGGCATCATCAAGGCCTTCAACGACCTGGGCGCCATGAACGCCAAGGGCGGCGCCATGCAGCAGACGGTGATGGCCGGTATCTCGGAGGCGCTCGTCGCCACCGCCGTGGGCCTCGCCGTCGCCATCCCCGCCGTGGTCGCCTTCAACATCTTCAACCGCCAGCTGAAGACGCTCACCAGCCGCACCACCGCCCTGGGCCACGCGCTCGTGGGCGCCATGAAGGCGCGCAAGCCGGGCGCCGCGGGGGGCAACTAGCCCATGGCCGGCGGCGCGAACGACAGCGACGAGGAAATCTCAGGCATCAACGTCACCCCGCTGGTGGACGTGGTGCTGGTGCTGCTCATCATCTTCATGGTCACCGCGAACTTCATCGTCCGCGAGACGGTGGAGGTGGACCTGCCCCGCGCCGCCAATGGCGGTGAGACGGTGCAGGGCCTGGTGAACGTCGTCCTCGACAAGGAGGGCAAGCTCTACTTCGACGGCGCGGAGGTGACGGAAGCCGACCTGTCCCGCCGCGTGACGGAGGCCGTGGCCAAGGACAAGGACACGCGCGCCATCATCAGCGCGGACCAGACGCTCGCCTACGGCCGCGTGATGCGCCTCATCGACGTGGTGAAGGGCCAGGGCATCGCGAAGTTCGCCCTCAACATCGAGAAGGACGCTGGCCCTGCCCGGACCGCGCCCGCCACGCCCTGACGAGGCTTCGCAACGATGAGCCAGGCGGTCCTCGAATCCTCTTCCCTGCCCCAGCGCGACCGCTCCACGCGGTTCCTGCTCGTGTTCGTCCTCGTGTCGCTCGCGCTGCACGGGGTGGCCTTCGTGTTCCTCTCCACCCTGGAGGGCCGCAAGCTCGCGTCCATCCAGAAGCCGGTGGAGCTGGTCATGGTGGAGGTGCAGAAGCCCCCGCCCCCGCCGCCTCCCGAGGAGAAGCCGGAGGAGCCCAAGCCTCCGCCGC
>NZ_RAWR01000299.1:0-9874 GCF_003986945.1 Corallococcus sp. AB018
CCCTGGCCCCCGCCCCCGCTGAATTGCCCTTCCTTGCCCTGCGAGGCGGCGCACGCCTGATTGCCGCCGGCCCCGGGAACCGGCGCGCCATTCACGATGCGACCACTGGCCAGGATGTCGTGGCTCAGTGTCGCATCCCCGTACACGGCGAGGATGACCGGACGGGTGCCCACGATGCGCAGTTCGCCGCCCAGGGCCAGGGTCCGCACCGGGATGAGAAGGATTTCGGGGGCACCGCCAGTCTGGGGCAGTGGGTGGACACTGAAGGCGGTGGTATCCGGGCCTCCATTCGCCTGGGGTGTCCAGGTCTGGGTCTCCGTGTCGAACACCACCGGCCCGGTGGTCCTCAGTTCGCCGATGTCACCGCCAGGAATGACGTTCGGATTGAAGTTGGTGGGCGTGTATGGGAACGCGACGCACTGGCCAGACGCGCTGCATACGCGCGGCGTTCCGGACTCATCCTGGCTGCAGGGCAGGTCGAACTGCGCCGGGTCCCCCGCGTAGATGCAGGAGTTGTTCGCCGTGCAACCCGCGACCGTAGTGCACTCCCTGGATGGGCAGGGCGTGGGCGTGCCATTGCACGTGCCTGCGCCGTCGCAGAAGCCCGGAGCGTGGCAGACGTCTCCGTCCACGCAGGATGCGGAGACCGGCTTGGGGGCGTACTCACAACCGCCATTGGTAGGGTTGCAGGTGCCCGTGGATTCCTGGCACTGGGCATTCATTGGCGTGGTGCACGCCTTCGGGTCGCCCACGCACTGCTTGCCGGCGGTGCAGCGGCCATTGAGCATGCACGGGTTCCCGGTGTCGCAGGTCGTGCCGACGACCACGTTCCCCTCGATGCACTGGCCCGTGGACGCCTCGCACGTCACCGTCGCCTGGCATTGGCCCGCGCCCTGCGTGCACTTGGGCGTGCCACCTCCGCACAGCGCAGACGCACCCACGCCAATGCATTTCTTGGCCATGTTGCACAGGTCCCCGTCCGTGCACGTCTTCTGCGCGCACTTCGTATCCGCGCACGCCTTCTTGCCATCACAGTCGAAGTCGATGGCCGTGTCGCACTTCTCCTCGGCGCCCGGATGGACGTCGTCCCGCGTGTCGTCGCAGTCGGAGATGCCCGCCCATTTGAGGCCGGCAGGGGAGGGAGAGCCGTCGCCGTCCAGGTCCACCGCCTCCAACGTCACGTTGTAGGGCGTGAACTCCTTGGGAACGACGTTGAGCGAAGCGTTCGTGAACGTCTCCACCGCCTCCCCCGTGCACCCCGGCTCCACGTAGGAGGACACCGTGACGCTCAGCGTGGTGTCCCAGTCCGCCTTGCGGCGCACCGCGACCAGGACCTCTTTCTTGTCCGGGTTCTTGAACTGGCCGGCCGGGATGTCCGTGGCTTCCTGATGACCCTGCGCATCCTTCGCCTCCACGCGCACGCACGCGGGCTTGAAGGTGCCGTAGGTCACGGACACACGGATGGCGCCTTCGTCGGGGGCCTTTTCCCCACAGGCGGCCAGGAACACCACGCATCCCAACAGGCAGAGCCGATACATGGCGCCGCACTGTAGCCAACACTTCCCTGCGCCGGGGAGCGGGGCCGGTAAGACCCCGGCTCCCCGTCAACAGGGGAACTCAGCCGCGCAGGGACACCACGGTGACGCCGTCTCCGCCCTCGTGGCTCTCGCCGGGGCGGAACATGCGGATGTACGGCGAGGCAGCCAGGTGGTCCCGGATGGCCTGCTTGAGGGCTCCCGTGCCGTGGCCGTGGATGATGAGCGCGGCGTCCTCACCCTTGCGCAGGCCCTGGTCCAGGAATGTCTCCAGCTCCGCCAGCGCGTCGTCCGCGCGCATTCCGCGCACGTCGCAGCGGAAGTTCGTGGCCTCCACCTGCGACGGCGCCGCGGAGGCCGCTCGCTTCAGGGCCGCTTCGCCCTTCCGCTGCTCCGGGAACTTCGCCTGCTGCGGCTTCTTGCCCCGTGAACCGGACAGCTCCGTCGTGGCCACGCGCATCTTCAGCGCGCCGCCCGCGGACACCACCGCCTGGCCTTCCGTCAGCTCCAGGATCTCCACGTCCCGGCCCAGGCCGGAGTGGTGCACCCACGCGCCCACCTTGAGGGTCGCGGGCCCCGGGGCCTCCACCTGGAACAGCTCCGCCTTCGCCGCCGCCGCGCGCTTCTGCGCCTCATCCGCGCGCTGCTGCAACTGCAGCCGTGCCTCGGAGAGCGCCTTCTCATTCTGCTCCGAGCGCAGCTTCGCCAGCAGGTCGCGGACCTCCTGGGCGGCGTGCTCGCTGGCCGAGTGCACGTCCTCGTTGAACTGCATCATCCGACCCTTGCGCTCACGCTCGAAGGCGACCTTCTGCTTCTCCAGGTCCGCGCGGAGCGCCTCCGCCTCCTTCGCCGCGATGCGCGCCTTCTCCAACTCCTCGGAGAGCTTGCGCCGCTCGTCCTCCGCGGCCGCCAGCGCCTTGGTGAGCGGACCGCCCGCGTTGAGCGACAGCTCCCGAGCGCGCTCGCACACGGAGGCGGGCAGGCCCACCCGCGCCGCCACGTCGATGGCGGACGACTGACCGGACGCGCCCATCTGCAACCGGAACGTGGGCGCCATCCGCTTGGAGTCGAAGCCCACGCGCGCGTTGAGGAAGCGCGGATCCATGTGCGCCAGCGCCTTGAGCTCCTCCAGGTGCGTCGTCACCAGGACGTACACCCCCTTGCCCAACAGCTCCTCCAGCACCGCGATGGCGATGGCCGCGCCCTCGCGAGGATCCGTGTCCGAGGCGATCTCGTCGATGAGCACCAGCGAGTCCGTCCCCACCGCCGCCAGGATGTCCCGCAGCAGGGTGACGTGGCCGCTGAACGAGGACAGGCCCTGCGACAGGTCCTGCGTGTCTCCCACGGTGGAGTGCACGGAGCGGTACAGCGGCATCCGCGACCCTTCGCCCACCGGGATGGGCAGGCCCGCGCGCAGCATCAGCGCGCACAGCCCCACGCCCGTCAGCGTCACCGTCTTGCCGCCCGCGTTGGGGCCGGACACCACCAGCGCCCGGGCGCTTTCGGTGAGCGTCACGTCGTTGGACACCACCTCCGTGCCCTTGAGCACCAGGCGCGGGTGGCGCAGCGCGCGCAGCTGCAGTTCCTTCACACCCACGAAGGTGGGCGTCGTGGCGTCCAGGTCCGCGGACAGGATGGCGATGGCCTCCACCTCGTCCAGCTCCGCCACCGCCTCCAGGCCCTCCAGCATGCGCGCGGACTCGCGGCCCACGAGCCGGCTCAGCTCCTGGAGGACCTTGAGCTCCTCCTCCGCGACCTCCGACTGCGCGATGGCCAGGTCGTTGCCCAGGCCCACCATCGCCTGGGGCTCCATGAAGAGCGTCTGCCCCGTCTGGCTGGCGTTGTGGACGATGCCGTCCACCTCCGCGCGGTAGTTCGACACCACCGGCACCACGTACCGCCCGTTGCGCAGCGTGTAGTAGTTCTCGCGCAGCTTGGTGGTGAACGTCAGGTCGTGGAGCATCTCGTCCAGGCGCGATTTGATCCGCCGGTGCAGGCCGCGTGCTCGGTCGCGCGCCTCCTTCAGCTCGGGGCTCGCGCGGTCGGAGATGGTTCCGTCCGGTTCGAAACACTGATCCAACCGGCGCGCCATGGCCTCCAGGAAGGGCAGGCGCTTGGAGATCTCCACCAGGCGGGGGACGCGCTCCTTGCGCTCGTCCAGGGCCTCGCGGGTGCGGGCGAAGGCGAAGAGCAGCTGGGCCGCGTCGATGAGCTGCCGGGGCTCCAGCACGCCGCCCTTCTCCGCGTGGCCCACCGCGGTGCGCAGGTCCGTTACGCCGCCCAGGGGCATGGAGAACTGCTGCTGGGAGAGGAAGCGGGCCTCGTCGACGAGCGCCAGCGCTTCGGTCACCTCCGTCTCGGTGTCCAGGAATGGACGGGCCAGCACCCGCTCCCTTCCTGGCTCGGTGCGGCAGCGCTGCGTCAGCGCGCGGAGCACTTCCGGGAAACCAAGGTCTTCCAACGTCCTTTGGGAAATCTGCACGGTCATGGGTTTCATGCGAGGCCGGGTGTCCGTCAAGCGGAAGTATTGAGGTGGCCCACCGGGACCTGCTATCTGCCAACCATGATGTGGGTTCTCGTGGCGGCGCTGCTTGCGGGCGCGTCCGACGCACCGGCCTCTCCGGTCCTGACGGCGCAAGCGGCTCCGGCCCCCAGTCCGCTGGCGGATGCGCTGGCGCTGGAGACCTCGGGCAACGACGCGGGTGCCCTCGTCGCCCTGGAGCGGCTGATTACCCACCAGCCCCGCTGGGAGTTGCCCCGGCTGGAGGCCGCGCGGCTGCTCCTCAAGGGAGGCAGCGCCCCGGAGCTGGAGCGCGCCCGGACCCATCTGGACGCCGCCCTGCGCGAGGCCCCGGACAACCCCCGCGTGTACTTCCTCCAGGGGCAGCTGCTGGAAGAGAAGAGCGCCACCTTCGACGCCATCCGCGCCTATGAGAAGGCGGTGACCTTGCGTCCCTCCTATGACGACGCGCGCTTCCGGCTCGCGGGCCTCTGGGCGCAGGTGGGGGACTGGCTCAAGGCGGAGCTGCACTACCGCCCCCTGTCCAAGTCCCGGCCCGCGTGGGTGCAGGTGCGCATGCAGCTGGCGGCGGTGCTGGAGAAGCAGGGCCGCACGCTGGACGCGGAGCGGGAGTTCCTGGCCGCGCGCGACGCCCAGCCGGACAACCCGGGCGTCCTGAGGACCCTGGCGGCCTTCTACGAGCGGACGGACAGGCCCCAGCTCGCAGCGAAGGTGAGGGCGCAGCTGACGGCGCCGGAGAAGCGCAACATGCGGGCCCTCAAACCTTCAAAGCGCTGACAGCGAGCGGCGGGGCTCGGTCCGTGGCGATTGCTTCGCGCGACGCGCTGCATACACTGCCCCCGCTTTGAAGACCGCCAACCTCGCCATCGTCTTCACCGACATCAAGGGCTTCACCGAACGCACCAGTCGGCAGACGCTGGAGGAGAACCAGCGTCTGCTCCAGGTGCACGACGCGTTGCTCGCGCCGCTGTTCAAGGCGTTCGGTGGACGCATCATCAAGTCGATTGGCGACGCGTTCCTCGTCACCTTCGAGTCCCCCACCCAGGCGGTGCTGAGCGGCATCGCCATCCAGGACCGGCTCTGGCACCACAACCGGCAGCTGCTGGAGGACGAGCAGATCCACGTGCGCGTCGCGGTGAACGTGGGCGAGGTGCGGGTGGAGCCCAACGACATCTTCGGCGAGCCGGTGAACATCGCCGCCCGCGTGGAGGGCATCACCGACGCGGGCGAGGTCTTCTTCACGGAGGCCGTCTACCTCTCCATGAACAAGGCGGAGGTGCCGTCGCAGGAGGTGGGCGCGTTCGAGTTGAAGGGCATCCCCGGGAAGATCCGCGTCTTCCGCGTGCCGCGCGCGCCCTACCGGGTGCTGGCGCCGGCGGCGCCCGACGCGGTGCTGCCCTCGCCGGAAGAGGCGGCCTTGCTGCCTCCCTACGGCAACCTGGCCCTGGCGCGCGTGGAGTCGAACCTGGACCTGAGCCAGCGCGCGGCGGCGGGCGCGGCGGCGATGGGGCAGGGCGCGGTGGCGGTGGGCCAGCGCGCGGCGGCGGGCGCGGTGGCGGTGGGGCAGCGGGCCACGGTGCTGGGGCAGCAGGCGCGCACCGCGACGGATGCGCTCTGGGCGCGCGTGTACGCGAAGCTGCCGCCCGCCATCACGACGAAGGTGTCGTCCACCGTGGCCGGCTGGAGCATGTGCGCGGGGCTGGTGGTGGTGCTGTTGGGCGGGGGGCTGCTCGTCGGCGGAGGCGGCGCCACGATGCGGGCCATCCGCGACGTGGAGGGCACCACCGGCCCGGAGAAGACCCAGCGCGTGAACGAGGCCAAGCGGCTCATCAAGTTGGAGGAGGCGGACCAGCGCTCCTACTTCAGCGGGCGTCTGGAGGAGGCGCAGGGCAACATGAGCGCCGCGGTGGTCCACTACGCGGCGGCGGTGCGCAAGGACGCCAACGGCCGTGCGTCGTCCCGGCTCATCTCCCTGCTGAAGCATGAGCAGTGCGGCGTGCGCTCCAGCGCGGCGGCGGCCGTGGGCAGCCTGCGCCTGGAAGACGCGCGCGGCGCCCTGGAATCCCTGGCCGACGACGGAGGCCCGAACGAAGGGACGGCCGGTGGGTTCCTCGGCCTGGGCACCTGTGACTCGAAGCAGGCGGCGGCGGACGCGCTCAAGCGTCTCCCCGCGAACTGACCCTTCCTGCGCCCGCGCGTATCCGCGGGACGAGGCGACTGAACGTGACGAAGGTGAAGACGGGACTGGATGTGTGGGCGGCGCAGGGGTTCTCCGCGCTCAAGGGCAAGCGCGTGGGCGCCATCGTCAATCCCACGAGCGTGGACTCGCGCTTCCGCCACCTGGCGGATCTGCTGGCCGGCACGGACGGCGTGACGCTGGCGGCGCTCTTCGGGCCGGAGCACGGCATCCGGGGTGAAGCCCAGTACATGGTGGCCGTGGACGAGGCGCGCGACCGCAAGACGGGCGTCCCGGTGCACAGCCTCTACGGCTCCACCTTCGAGTCGCTCTCCCCGCGCCAGGAGTGGCTGAAGGGGTTGGACGCGCTGGTGTTCGACATCCAGGACGTGGGCAGCCGCTACTACACCTACGTCTACACCATGGCCCTGGCGATGAAGGCCGCGGCCCAGGCCCGCGTGCCGTTCTACGTGCTGGACCGGCCCAACCCGCTGGATGGGGTGACGCTGGAGGGCAACCTCGTGGGGGAGAAGTTCCGCTCCTTCGTGGGGCTGTACGCGCTGCCCAACCGCCACGGCATGACGGCGGGGGAGCTGGCGCGGCTGTTCAACGCGCAGGAGGGCTTCGGCTGTGAGCTCACGGTGGTGCCGTGCGAGGGCTGGACGCGCGACATGCACTGGAGCGACACGGGCCTGCCGTTCCTACCGCCGTCGCCCAACATGCCCACCGCGGACACCGCGCTGGTGTACCCGGGCATGTGCCAGCTGGAGGGCACCAACGTGTCCGAAGGCCGCGGCACCTGCCGGCCCTTCGAGCAGTTCGGCGCGCCGTGGGTGGACGCGGATCAGCTGATGGCGCGGCTGGACAAGGAGCGGCTGCCGGGCGTGGCCTTCCGTCCGGTGGGCTTCACCCCCACGTTCGACAAGTACACGGGCCAGTCGTGCAGCGGGGCCTTCATCCACGTCACGGACCGCAAGGTGTTCCAGCCGCTGCGCACGGGCATCGCCATCACCCAGGCGCTGCACGACATCGGGCCGGGGCAGTTTGCCTGGCGGGCGGACGCGTACGAGTTCGTGGAGGACGTGCCCGCGTTCGACCTGCTGTGCGGCACCGACCAGGTGCGTCGCGGCATCGAGGAGGGGTGGCCCCTGGACCGGATGCTCGAAGGCTTCGAGGCGCAGACGGAGGCCTTCCGCAAGCGCCGCGAGCCCGCCCTGCTGTACGCTTCCTCGCGGTGACCTCCACGTGATTGGTGTCTTCTCCGATACGCATGGCGACCTGGACGCCTTCGACGCCGCCTACGAGCTGCTGCGGGCGAAGGGGGCCCGGCGCTTCCTCTTCACCGGCGCGCGCTACACGGACCTGGATGAGTGGGTGCTGTGGCGCCGCAAGAAGAGCCGGGGAGGGCGCGAGTACTCGGACGCGGACTTCCTGGCGGACGTGACGCAGTGGCTGGTGGCGCCCCAGGACGGCCTCGGGCGCACGCCCGCGTCCCGCGAGGCCCCCTCGGACCTGGCGTCCGAGGACGACCGGCGGCTGGTGATGGAGCGCTTCGTGCGCGTGCCGGAGCGCGACTCGCTGGCGTACCGGGACCCCGCCGTGGCCAACAAGGCCATGGACCTGGTGGGGGACACGCTCTGCTGCGTGGTGCACGACAAGAACGACCTGGTGCGGGACGACCTGCTCAACGCGCAGGTGTTCATCCACGGCAAGGAGTCCGAGCCGGCGGTGGTGCAGATTGGCCCGCGCTACTTCGTGACGCCGGGCCGGCTGGTGGGGGCCGCGGAGCAGACGTGCGGCCTGTTGGAGAAGGCGGAGCGCAACCTGAGCTTCTCCGCGTTCCGGTTGGATGGACACCTGGTGCTGCCGCCCCGGGTGCTGCAGGTCGATTCGCGCTCGACGAAGCTCACCGTCAAATAAGAGGCCCGCCGTGAAGGTCGCGCTGCTCGGAGGCTCGTTCAACCCGCCGCACGTGGGCCACCTGATGGCGGCCACCTACGTCCACGCGACGCAGGGCGTGGATGCCGTCTGGCTGATGCCCACGTTCCACCATCCGTTCGGCAAGCAGCTGGAACCCTTCGAGGCTCGCGTGCGCATGTGCGAGGCGCTCTGCCGCGAGACGTCCGGCTGGCTCCAGACGAGTCTGGTGGAGCGCGAGCTGGGCGGTGGCGGACGCACGGTGGACACGCTGGCGTACCTGGTGGATCGCCACCCGGACACGCGGTTCTCGTTGATCATCGGCAGCGACATCCTGAGGGACCTGCCGCAGTGGAAGGACTTCGACCGCATCCAGCGCATGGCGCACGTGACGGTGCTCTACCGCGCGGGCTACCCGGCGCCGGACACGGTGGGGCCGCCGCTGGCGGAGGTGTCCTCCACGCAGGTGCGCGACCAGCTGACGCGAGGCCTGGAGCCGTCCGAGTTGGTGCCCTCCGCGGTGCTCCAGGTGGCGCGCGATGAAGGCCTGTATGGCCTGCGCGGGCCTCGCTAGAACGTCATCCCGATGATGTGCAGGTCGCCGAAGCCGTCATCGAAGCGGTGGGCGTACTGGTAGAAGAACGAGAGCGCGTAGGCCTGTCCCATGGTGAGCCGCAGCGTGGCGGAGCCGCCCACCGCCCCGTGGTTGGTCCGGTTGTCCGTGCGCGCGAGCGAACCGAACGCGTCCAGCTCCAACTGGCTGACGAAGAGGGACGGCAGCACCCACAGCGTGGACGCCCAGCCGTAGTCGATGATGAACCGGTAGCGGTAGCGCGCGTTGGCGAGCAGCACGTTGCGCGCGCGGAAGGTGTGGTCCTCGTAGCCGCGCAGGTACTCGCTGAAGGCGAGGCCCGGCTGGAGTTGCAGCGGCAGGCCACCGTCGGTGGTGCTGTCGCGGTTGATGAAGAAGGCCTGGCCCGGAAGGATTCCGCCGACCTCCAGCAGGTCATCAGGCGCGCCGGGCAGGGCGCGGCCCGCGACGGAGAGCAGGAGGTTGTCCTTGCCGATGAAGGGCAGGCCGCCCAGGTACCCGTCCACGCCCAGGCGCACGTCGCCCACGGTGGAGTCGCGCGCGAAGGCCTTCGGGAAGATGCCGCCGCTCACGGACAGGCCCAGTCCGCGCTGCGTGCCGCCGTAGGACGTGCCTTCGCCGGCGAAGTACGACGCGGCGACCTCCGGTCCGATGAGGCGCGTGGTGATGGACGGCCGGCGATCCGTGGCGTCGAAGCGGCGGTCGAGCGCGAGCACGCCGAAGCTCACGGGGGTCGTCCAGAACGTCCGGGACGCGAACACGGTGGCCTGCAGATCCGTGCGTTCGTTCTCGCGCAGGCGTGACGCGGAGACCTGGAGGTAGAAGGGAGACAGCATCGCGTTGCCGTATGCGAACGACACGCCGGGCTGCTTCTCCTTCAGGTCGTACGTCAGCGTGAGCGCGTAGGCGTTGAAGCCCAGCCGATCCTGGCCCGCGATGGAGATGCCGCCCGCGAAGTACGGGTCGTTTTCGTCGACGTCGTTGGGGACCGTGTAGAAGTAGGGGACCCGGTAGTTCGGGATGAAGAAGCCTTCGAGCGGCGAGTAGGGCTCGTCGGTCAGCACGTCCACCGCGTGGCCGACGACGGCCGGAGGCGTCACGGGCGCGTCCACGTCATGGGCGGGATCCACGGG
>NZ_RAWR01000029.1:0-59089 GCF_003986945.1 Corallococcus sp. AB018
GGGCCACCATGGCAGCGCCCTGGATGGCCTGGGAAAGCCCCATGCGGCGATCTCCAAGAATGAGATCGCCACACCCTCAACCATGGCGGTAGGTCCTCGCAAGGCCCACCTATCTGATCGGCATTGCCACTAGGTCCAGCGAACGGGCGGACGACTCACAAGCCCCGGCGTCCTGCTTGGGAAAGCTGGCGAGGACACGCTGGAGCGCGGCGTGGGCCGCCAGGACAGCGGGCCCATCCAACGTCGCGAGCGGGCGCAAGTCCGTGGGCCACTGGATGCCTGCGTCCGAAGCTCCGGCCACGACGCCCCCATCCGGCTTTGCAGGAGGCCCTGCATCGGGCTGAGAGGGCGTGCTTCCACCATCCGCCACGAGCGACACCAGCAGCAGGACGTGATGAGGCTTCAGCAAATGGCACCTCGCCAGTGGGAACGTTGCCTCATCAGCCCTACAGCCTGACCGCCCGCCCACCAGCCCGGCAAGTGCGCCCGGCCAGTCACGTCCTCCAGACCCAACTTCCCAGGTCAGGAGGCCCGCATGGCGGTCAAGAAGCAGTCCCGGTCCACGACGACAGGTCCACGGCGCGCCCCGCGTGCACAGAGCGCCCGCACCGCGCACGCCGCTCCGTCAGACACGGACAAGCTCCCGTTCGACATCGAAGAGGTCCTCCGCCGCGTGCGCCACGAGGTCCGCTCCTTCGCGGACGCCGCCATGTTCGAGCTCGCCGCGAAAGGCCACGGCTCCCTCTTCGAACAGCTCATCGCGTGCATCCTCTCCATCCGCACGCTCGATGAAATCAGCCTCCCCGCGTCCCTCCGCCTCCTCGGCCGCGCGCACACGCCCGAAGCCCTCTCGCGCCTCACCCCGGCGGAAATCGACGCCCTCATCCGCCCCGTCACCTTCCACGAAGGCAAGGCCCACCAGGTCCACGCCATCGCCGTGCGCACGCGTGACGAGTTCCAGGGCCAGCTCCCCGCGGATCCGGACGTGCTCCAGTCCTTCAAGGGCGTGGGCCCCAAGTGCGCGCACCTGGCGCTCGGCATCGCTTGCGGCCACGAGGTCATCAGCGTGGACATCCACGTCCACCGCGTCACCAACCGCTGGGGCTACGTGAAGGCCTCCACTCCGGAACGCACCCTCGCCGCGCTCGAAGCCGTGCTCCCTCGCCCCTACTGGGTGGAGCTCAACCGGCTCCTCGTCCCCTTCGGCAAACACGTGTGCACCGGCTCCCGCCCGAAGTGCTCCACCTGCCCCGTGCTCCCCTACTGCCGGCAGGAAGGCGTCACCTCCCACCGCTGACGACTACCGGTCGTGCCCCGCCCACTGCGTCGCCCTCCGCGCGAACCTCCGCCAGGGGTTCGTCCGGCCGCCGTTCTCCAGCGAAATCTCCTTCGAGTGCCGCACGTCCTTCTCCCAGCACGCCTCCAACTTCGCGGCGATCTCCCGGTCGTCGAACACCAGCGACCCTTCGCTCAACTTGTTGAGCGACAGCGAATCCAGGTTCGTGGAGCCCACGACGCACAGCCAGTCATCCACCAGCATCGTCTTCGAGTGCAGCATCGCCGGCTGGTACTCCCAGATGCGCACCCCCGCCGCCAGCAGCCGCTCGTACGTGGACCGCTGCGACGCTCTCACCACCGGCACGTCGTGGTTCGGGCCCGGGCCCATCACCCGCACGTCCACCCCCTGCCGGACCTTCACCTCCAGTTGCTCCAGGATGTCGTTGGGCGGCGTGAAGTACGCGTTGGCGATCCACAGCCGCTTCGTCGCCGCGGCCACCAGCAACCGCACCATCCGCTCCGCCTCGGTGATGCCCAGCCGACCGGCGCTGTCGATGAACGCCGCGCACCCGCCTCCGTCCGCCTTCAACTCCGGGAAGCACTCGCGCGGCAGGAACCCTCCGCCCGACTCAATCCAGTGCTTGGAGAACGTCACCTGGATGCGCCGCACCTCCGGCCCCTCCACCCGGATGTGCGTGTCGCGCCAGTTGTCCTCCTTCAGCCCGTCCCCTTCCCACACCTTCCAGATGCCGAAGCCGCCCGTGTACGCGACGCGCCCGTCCACCACGACGATCTTCTGGTGCGATCGGCTCAACAGCCGCCCCAGCACCTTGCCCGCCAGCAGCCGGTAGTAGTGCACCTCCACGCCCGCGTCCGTCAGCCGCTTTTCAATCTGCTGATCAAAGTCCTTGTCCCCGGTCGTCTCCTCGCTGCCCACCGGATCCACCACCACGCGGCACTGCACACCCGCGCGCGAGCGTTCAATCAACGCCTCCACGAACCGGTCCGACAGCTCGCACGGCCGCCAGATGTAGACGAGCATGTGCACGCTGTGCTTCGCCGCGCGGATGTCCTCCAACATCCGGTCGAAGACCTGGCTGTTCTCCAACAGGTGCATCCGGTGCCCGGGCGACAGCCCCACGCCCGTGGACTGGTAGAGCGCGAACGAGAAGCCCTCGGGTCCCGGTGGAAGTTCGAACGGGCCCTGCATCTCGTGCTTGCGCGTCTCGTCGCCGCCGTCGAACCCATGCGCCCCCGGCTGGGGCAGCAACTCGTCCATCAGCTCGCTCATGGTCCTGGCAACGTAGGGACGCCTGCCCTCCCCCGGGAGTCACCGCCCACCTCCTGCACCGGCCGGTGAACAGGACCCCATTCCGTCGTTGCCGGAGCCTTTCAGCGTGGCGACACTGCCCGGGTTCCGTTCCCTCGCCTGGAGAGTCCGCATGCTCGACGCCCCATCCCGCCCCTCCGCCCGGGAGCTGCTGTCCCTGTCCAGCCTCGCCCCGCTGGTCCCCATGCTGTACGTCGCCTGGACGGACGGCGAGCTGACGGGCGACGAACTCCGCGCCCTGGGCTCCGCCGCCCGCGCCCAGCCCTGGTTGGACCTCAAGTCCAGCTCCGTCCTGGCCCTGTGGGTGGATCCGCTGCGTCCGCCCCCGCCCCGCGAGCTGGCCCTCGTGCGCGAACACATCCGCGCCACCGCGGAGAAGCTGGCCACCAGCCAGCAGCAGAACCTGGCGGAGCTGGGCGTGCAGCTGGCCCAGGCGCTCGCGGGTGAAGCGCCCCTGAGCATCCCGCCCGCGGAGCTGGCCAAGGCCCTGGCCTCCATCGAGGCCACCCTGGGCGTGGACGGCAAGGAGGCGGTGCGCTCGCTGGTGCCCAGGGCGTCGCGCGTCCCGCACGCGGAGCCCCGCTCGCACACGTCGTCCTTCGACCCGGCGGCGATGACGGCCGTGCTGGACCGCACCTACGCGAACGTGCGCCAGCAGGTGCGCGGTTGGCTGGAGGACGCGGACTTCCGCTACAAGGAAGGGCTCGGCACCACCGCCTACCGCGACCAGGTCTTCGACTGGCTCAAGCACCTGGCCAATGACGGCCTGGGACAGCTCGCCTTCCCCAAGGGCCGCGAGGGCGGCGGCGACCTGGGCGCGTTCATCGCCGCGTTCGAGACGATGGCCTTCTTCGACCTGAGCCTCGTCATCAAGGCGGGTGTGCACTTCGGCCTGTTCGGCTCCAGCATCCTGTTCCTGGGCACCAAGCGGCACCATCAGCAGTACCTGCCCCGGGTCGCCTCGCTGGAGCTGCCCGGCTGCTTCGCGATGAGCGAGCTGGGCCACGGCTCCAACGTGCGCGACTGCGAGACGGTGGCCCGCTACGACGCGGCCACGGGCGAGTTCGTCATCCACACGCCGTCGGAGACCGCGCGCAAGGAATGGATTGGCAACGCCGCCCGCCACGCGCGCATCGCCACCGTGTTCGCGCAGCTGGAGGTGGACGGAGAACGGCTGGGCGTGCACGCGCTGCTCGTCCCGCTGCGCGATGAGCACGGCAAGGTGCTGCCGAACATCCGCATCGAGGACTGCGGCGAGAAGATGGGCCTCAACGGCGTGGACAACGGCCGGCTGTGGTTCGACCACGTGCGCGTGCCGCGAGACAACCTGCTCGACCGCTACGGACAGGTGACGGAGGCCGGCGAGTACACCTCCTCCATCACCGGTGACTCCAAGCGCTTCTTCACCATGCTGGGCGCGCTGGTGGCGGGCCGCGTGAGCGTGGCGTGCGCGTCCCTGTCCGCGACCAAGAGCGCGCTGACCATCGCCGTGCGCTACGGCGACCTGCGCCGCCAGTTCGGCCCCCAGGGCGCTCCTGAGGTCCGCCTGCTGGACCACCAGGTGCACCAGCTGCGGCTGCTGCCGCTCGTCGCCAAGGCGTACGCGGTGGACTTCGCGCTGGAGTACCTGGTGGACCGCTACGTCCACCGCACGGAGGACGACGCGCGCGAAATCGAGGCGCTCGCCGCGGGCCTCAAGGCCTACGCGTCGTGGAACGCCACCGCCACCATCCAGGAGTGCCGAGAGGCGTGCGGTGGCCAGGGCTACCTCACCGCGAACCGGTTCGCGTCACTCAAGGCGGACACGGACGTGTTCACGACCTTCGAGGGCGACAACACCGTGCTCATGCAGCTGGTCGCCAAGGGCCTGCTCACGGGCTACCGCCAGCGCTTCGAGGACGACCGCGTCTTCGCCGTATTGCGCCTCATCGTGGACCAGGCCGCCACGGTGTTCACGGACCGCAACCCCATCGCCGGCCGGCGCACGGACACGGACCACCTGCGCGACAGTGACTTCCAGCTGCGCGCCCTGCGCTTCCGCGAGGAGGCCCTGCTCGCGTCGGTGTCCAAGCGCATCCGCAAGCGGCTCACCGCGGGCGTGGAGGCCTTCGAGGCCTTCAACCAGGTGCAGGCGCACCTGCTGGCCCTGGCGCACGCGAGCGTGGAGCGCATCGTGCTGGAGCAGTTCCTGCGCGGCGTGGCGGACGTGAAGGACGAAGCGCTCAAGCCGGTGCTGGGGCGCATGGCGGACCTCTTCGGCCTGTCCTGCCTGGAGTCCGCCAGCGGCTGGTTCCTGGAGCACGGCTGGCTCACGGCCCCCAAGGCCCAGGCCATCCGCAAGGAGCGCGTGAAGCTGTGCGAGGAGCTGCGGCCGGATGCCGTGGGGCTGGTGGACGCGTTCGGGATTCCCGACACCTGCCTGGCGGCGCCCATCGGCCTGGGGCGGCTGGCGCCCGGCGGTGAACGGTTCGACGACACGGCGGCTGACAGCGCCCGTGCGGGCCCGGCAGATTCCCGCGCGTCATGAGGACCTGTGCGTCGTGGGTGGTGTTGGGGCTCGTGGGGCTCACCGGTTGCGCGACGGTGTCCCCGGCGGAACGGGCCCGTCAGATGGGCGAATCCAACAAGGAACGCGCCCGCCTGTTCACCGAGGAGATCTACAACCAGAAGCGCCTGGAGCGCCTCCCGGAGTACATCGCGGCCGACTACGTGGACCGCTCCGAGGGCGCCCCCCAGGACCTCCGCGGCCCGGAGGTGGTGCGCACCCAGGCGGAAGCCGGGTTCACCCTCTTCCCGGACCTGAGGTTCGAACTGCTCCACGTGATGGCGGAGGACGACTGGGTGATGGTGCGCTGGCGCGCGACGGGCACGGACACCCAGGGCCCACCCACCGCGGATGGCAAGTCCCGCCCGCTCACGTTCCACGGGGACTCGCTGTACCGGCTGCGTGAGGGCCGGCTGGTGGAGTCGTGGGACCTCACGGACCGGCTGGATCCGCTGCTCCAGCGCGGGTTCAAGGTCGTGCCGCCCGAATCCTGAAGCGTCCCGACCCGGGACACGCCAAACGGCCACGGGTCGGGCTCGACGCCGCTGGAGTCAGGAAAAACCGGGGCGTAGCGGGATGTCTCCCCATTGACACCTACGCACCGGACCCATCAGGGTCCGGGGATGAGGATGAACGCGGGACCCATGCGGGCCGCGGACAAGGCCCGACAGAAGGCCTTCCGCACGGCCTTTCCCTCCCACGGCCAGCGGCCGTCCTGGGGCGGCAGGTTGTTGCGCCTGTTCGGATGGGGCCTGCTCCTGCTGGGTGCGTTCCTGCTGGTCGTCGTCATCGACGGCTGGCGTTCGTTCGGCGAGGTGCCGGAAGGAGCGCGGCTGGAGCGGATGAAGCGCTCGCCGCAGTGGCTGGACGGAAGCTTCGAGAACCCGCAGCCCATCCTGAACAACTGGGAGCGGACGCTGTCGGACCTGTTCCACTCGAGCCCGGATAGCTCGCCCCGGATGCCGGTGGTGGTGGACCGCATCGACCCGAAGCGCTTCGCCACGCCGCCCGAGGACGGACTGCGCGTCACCTGGCTGGGGCACTCGTCCACGCTGGTGGAGGTGGACGGGCACCGCGTGCTCACCGACCCCGTGTGGGGCGAGCGCACGTCACCGCTGGGGTGGATTGGCCCGAAGCGCTGGTTCCCCGCGCCCATCGCGCTGAACGAACTGCCGCCCATCGACGCGGTGGTCATCTCCCACGATCACTATGATCACCTGGACTTCGCCACCATCGACGCGATGAAGGACTGGGACACCACGTTCGTGGTGCCGCTGGGCGTGGGCGCGCACCTGGAATACTGGGGCGTGCCGGCCAACCGCATCGTGGAGCTGGACTGGTGGGAGCGCACGAAGGTGAAGGGGCTGGACATCGTGTGCACGCCCGCGCGGCATGCGTCGGGCCGGTTCCTCCAGCAGAACAAGACGCTGTGGGCGGGCTGGGCGCTGGTGGGCTCCAAGCACCGCGTCTACTACTCCGGCGACACGGGCCTGTTCCCCGCCATGGAGGAGATTGGCGCGAAGCTGGGGCCGTTCGATTTGACGATGATTGAAACGGGCCAGTACGGCGCGGGCTGGCCGGACTGGCACCTGGGGCCGGAGCAGGCGGTGCTGGCCCACCGGCTGGTGCAGGGCCGGTTGATGCTGCCGGTGCACTGGGGGCTGGTGACGCTGGCGTACCACGGCTGGACGGAGCCGGTGGAGCGCTCGCTCGCGGCCGCGAAGCACGACGGCGTGGGCATCACCACGCCCCGGCCCGGGCAGGACTTCCTCGCGCTGACGCCGCCGCCCGTGGAGCGCTGGTGGCCCGACCGTCCGTGGAAGACGGCGGAGGAGGCCCCCATCGTGGCCAGCCAGATTCCGCCCAAGCTGCGGGAAGGACACCCGGCGCTGCCGTTGCTCCCGGTGCCCGCGGCCGTGAGTCCGCAAGCCGCGAAGCAGGCGACCCCGAAGACACCAGCAGCGCCGAGCGTGAATCCTCCCGCGCCGCCCGCGGCTCCGCAGGGCGCGAGTCCGACCGCCGCGACTCCGCCAGCCGCTCCGCCGAGCGCGGCTCCACCGTCGCCGGCTCCGCAAGGCGCGGGGACGCAGCCCGCAGTCCCAGCGACGGTGGTCACTCCTGTCCCCAGTCCACAGGGCACGGGAGCCGCGGTCGCGATTCCGCATGAGTGATGTACGGCGGGCCGCGCTGCACGGGGCCTTCAAGGCCACGGGCTACGTCGTGCGCCCGCATCCGCTCGTCGGAGACCGCAAGCACGTGCTGCGCGTGGATGCCTTGCATCCGGAGCTCGACGCCGCGCTCACCGCGCACCGCTTCACCACCTGGGCCTTCCTCACCGCGTGGAACCCGCGCGCGCACGCGCGTCCGCTCCGCACCAACGCGCGCCTCCAGCAACGGCTGCTCGCACTGCTCGAAGCCCGGGGCCACCCGAGCGTGTCCGCCGTGGGCGTGGCGGAGGACCGCCGCTGGTTCGAGGAGAGCCTCTTCGTCCCCGGCCTGTCCCGCGACGAAGCCCTGCGCTTCGGCCGCCTGTTCGACCAGGAGGCCGTGCTCTGGGGCGCGGTGGGCGGCGCCGCGGAGTTGGTGATGTGCCGGGAGCCCGCGCACTCCTGAGCCCGCGACAGGTGTCGGGCAGGTCACATCCGACGGGACGACACGCATTCGGGACCCGTCCCTCACCTCCACGCCACGAGACGATGCCAGGGTCCCCGCGCCTCGCCGGGCCCACCGCCTCCCTGTCCCAGGAGCCGTCTCGATATGCAGCCTTCTGTCCCCCGCACGCGTGATGTCGCGCGTCCCAGCGTCTTCCTCCTCGCCGGCGCTTTCGTCACCGGCCTGCTGCTCGCCTTCCACGGCGGCTGCGGCAACAACGAGTGCACCAACGCCTTCGACTGCCAGGAGCAGAACCCCGCGCCGGAAGGCCAGGGCTGGACCTGCGTGGACCACGTCTGCCAGGCCGTCACCTTCCCGCCCCCGGCCAACAACACCGACGCGGGCACCGGCGACACCGACGCGGGCACCGACGACGGCGGCACCACCGTCGCCGTGAAGATCATCGCCTTCAACGACTTCCACGGGCAGCTGGAGCCCGCGGCCGGCACCGGCGGACAGATTCACCAGGCCCTGCTGGCGGATGGCGGCGTGGACACCACCACCCGAGTGAACGCGGGCGGCGCCGTGTACCTCGGCCGCTACATCGCGGACCTGCGCACGAAGAACCCGAACTCCATCGTGGTGTCCGCGGGTGACCTCATCGGCGCCACGCCGCTGCTCTCCGCGCTCTTCCACGACGAGCCCACCATCGAGGCCATGAACGACATCGGCCTGGACATCAGCGCCGTGGGCAACCACGAGTTCGACGAGGGCGGCACGGAGCTCTTGCGTATGCAGTCCGGAGGCTGCCACCCGGTGGACGGCTGCCAGGACGGCACCGGCTTCACCGGCGCGAAGTTCAAGATCCTCGCGGCCAACGTCGCCACCGGCCCCACCAGCACGCTCCTCCCGCGTTACGACGTGCGCACCTTCGAGGGCGTGAAGGTGGCCTTCATCGGCATGACCCTGGAGGGCACGCCGAACATCGTCACCCCCACGGGCATCCGCGGCCTGGAGTTCAAGGACGAGGTGGAGACGGTCAACGCGCTCGTCCCGGAGCTCAAGGCGCAGGGCGTGAACGCCATGGTCGTCATCGTGCACGAGGGCGGCACGCCCGGCGTCGACTCGCTCTACAACGAGTGCAAGGGCATCACCGGCCCCATCGTGGAGATCGCGTCGAAGCTGGACCCGGCCGTGAGCGTCATCGTCAGCGGCCACACCCACCAGGCCTACAACTGCACGCTGAGCGGCAAGCTCGTCACCAGCGCCGCGTCGGTGGGCCGGCTCGTCACGGACATCGACCTGACGCTGGACGCGGCCACGGGCCAGGTCGTGAAGGCCCAGGCCCAGAACGTCATCGTCACCCGCACCGTGACGCCCGACCCGGAGGTCGCGGAGCTCATCACCCGCTACAAGGGCCTCACCACGCCGCTGGAGAACCGCGTCATCGGCTACATCGACCAGACGCTCATTCGCGGCAACATCCAGCTGGACCCCACCGGCCAGTCCACCATGGGCTTCGTCATCGCGGACGCGCAGCTGGAGGCCACCCAGGGCGCGACCGTGGGCGGCGCCCAGATTGCCTTCATGAACCCGGGTGGCGTGCGTGCGGACCTGCTGCGCGACCCGGCCGACCCCAACGACAAGGGCGCCGTCACCTACGGCGAGGCCTTCACCGTGCAGCCCTTCGGCAACAGCCTGGTCACCCTGACGCTGACCGGCGCGCAGATTGAGCGCCTGATGGAGCAGCAGTTCCAGCTCGCCAGCCCCCGCATCCTCCACCCCTCCGCGGGCTTCACGTATGCGTTCAGCGCGTCCGCGCCCGCGGGCGCCAAAATCGACCCCGCCAGCCTCCAGCTCAACGGCGTGGCCATCGACCCGGCGGCCAGCTACCGCGTCACCGTGAACAGCTTCCTCGCCCCCGGCGGCGACGGCTTCACCGTCCTCGCGGAGGGCACGAACCCGCTGGGCGGCGCGGTGGACTCGGATGCGCTGGAGGCCTACCTCACCGCGAAGAGCTCGGAGGCCACACCGCTCCCGGCCCCGGCGCTCGACCGCGTCACGCGTCTGCCGTAGCCATCACTGGGGGCCCGAGCCGCCCGTCGCGGGGCTCGATTCGCTGGGCAGGGAGGTCCTGGGGAGGGGCAGCAAGGAGGGGTTGATGTCGATGAGCCTCGACCCCGTCACGCGCTGCGCCAGCTCGTCGAAGTCCACCTCCAGGAACTTCCCGGAGCCCTCCTC
Organism: Corallococcus sp. AB018; assembly: GCF_003986945.1. Classification (NCBI taxonomy): domain Bacteria; kingdom Pseudomonadati; phylum Myxococcota; class Myxococcia; order Myxococcales; family Myxococcaceae; genus Corallococcus; species Corallococcus sp. AB018. Next base: position 9,987 of record NZ_RAWR01000029.1, read on the forward strand.
CGGGAGCGCGAAGCGGACCCGCCAGTAGTTGGGGCGGATCCGCACCGCCTCGCCCGCTTCCGCCAGCACCATGCCGCTCTGCCGGGCGTACTCCGCGCCCGCGTCGACGACATTGCGCTCCCCCAACTCCTCCTGGACCGGCTGGGAGCTGGGGGGCACGGGAAGGCGGCCCGTGGGACCGGTGGCACAACCCACACCCGCCAGGAAGGCAGGCAGCAGAGCAGCGGCAAGGAGGCGGGGCAGCATGCCCCAACATTGGGCACCCCCCCGTCAAGCTGCACCGAGGGACGGCTTGCGAAGCCGCCACCCATCGAATGCCTGCCCGGAGCAGCGGCACGGGGCCTGCTCCTCCGGTCCCGCTGGAATGGAAGCTACTTGGGCGCCGGCACGCCCGAGGCGCGCTCCACGACCTCGTCGATGAGGCCGTACTGCCGGGCCTCCTCGGCGCTCATGAAGTAGTCGCGCTCGGTGTCCTTCTCGATGCGCTCGATGGTGTGGCCCGTGTGCTTCACGAACAGGCCATTGAGGTACGTGCGCAGACGGAGGATCTCCTTCGCCTGGATGTCGATGTCCGTCGCCTGACCCTGCGCGCCACCCAGCGGCTGGTGGATCATGATGCGGCTGTTGGGCAGGGCGTAGCGCTTGCCCTTGGAGCCCGCCAGCAGGAGCAGCGCGCCCGCGGAGGCCGCCTGGCCCACGCAGATGGTGGACACGGGGCACTTGACGTACTGCATCGTGTCATACATCGCGAGCGCCGCCGTGACGGAGCCACCGGGCGAGTTGATGTAGAGGTTGATGCCCTTGTCCGGGTCCTCGGACTCCAGGAACAGCAGCTGGGCGACGATGAGGTTGGCCACATCGTCGTTGATGGGCGTGCCCAGGAGGATGATGCGGTCCTTGAGCAGACGGCTGTAGAGGTCGTACGCCCGCTCGCCGCGGTGCGTGGTCTCAATGACGAAGGGGACGTTCATGGCCCCCGTACCCTAATCGTCCCCCTTCCCGCGCGCTCCCCCCTTCTTGCTGGAGCGTGCGCTGTCCCACGCTTTGACCCGAAGTGAAGCGGCTGCCCTTGTTGCCGGCGGGCAGCGCCCCAACACATCCCTCGCCGACATGCACCCACCGTCCGTGCGTCCGGCGTCTCTGTTGGGGGATGTCATGCGTTGGAAGCAGTCGTTGAGCACGTTGGCCGTCTTTCTCTTCTCGCTGGGCACGAGCACGGGCTGCGGGTCTCCGGCTCCCGCGTCCGGAGCCGAGCCGCTCCCCGCCGAGGAGGGCCCGAACGAGCCCCTCCCGCAGCCCGGCGATCCGCCGGTGAAGGAGGAGCCCGGCCCGGTGGTGCAGCAGCCGCCGCCGGTGAAGGAGGAGCCCGGCCCCGTCGAAGAGGAGCCCGGCCCCGTCGAAGAGGAGCCCGAGCCCGTCGAGGAGGTCATCGCCTCGCCGTTCCTGGTGAAGGACGTCACGCCCGGGCTCCTGGCCGCGCTCCCCGCCGCGCGGACGGAAGGGTACGTCCCGCTGGGGAACCGCTGGTTCTTCAGCGTGGACGACGGCGTCCACGGCAAGGAGCTCTGGAGCACGGACGGGACGCGGGAGGGCACGGCGATGGTGACCGACCTGCTGCCCGGCGCCGAAGGCTCCAACCCCGAGTCCCTCGTGCGCATGGGAGACCGGCTCTACTTCACCGCCCGGATGCTGCCGGGCCTGTACGCGCTGTGGAGCTCGGACGGCACCGCCGCGGGCACCCGGCGGGTGACCCTGCTGGGCAGCCACGCCCAGAACGTCGCCGTGGGCGATGGCGTCTTCATCTTCAAGGCGAAGGCCGAGGCCGGCTCCTCGTGGTGGAGCAACTCGTACAGCCTGTGGCGCTCGGACGGCACGCCCCGGGGGACCTGGCAGCTGGGGGAGTACGGCTTCTCGGACCGGGTCACCGCGATTGCCCCGGTCTGGGAGGGCGGCACGCTCGACTTCATCGTCCGGCTGTTCGACGGGGGCGCCCAGCTGTGGCGGACGGATGGCACGGCCCAGGGCACGCACCAGGTGATGGGCATGAGCGCCCCCTGGGAGCCCACGCTCATGACGCGGGTGGGCAGCCGCTACGTCTTCTGGGCACGCGGCAGTGAGACGGGCCCCTTCACCCTGTGGAGCACGGACGGGACGCAGGAGGGGACGGTCTCCCTGAAGTCCGTGCGCTGGAGCAGCTCCACGGAGGAGCAGCCGATGGAGCCCCTCACCGTCATCGGGGACACGGTCTACTTCCGGGGCTGGGACGCCGAAGCGGGCCAGGAGCCGTGGAAGACGGACGGCACCCCCGAGGGCACCGTCCGCATCGCGGACCTGCGGCCCGGCGCCGCCGACAGCCACCCCGTCTTCACCGCCACGTTCGCGGGCAGCGCCTGGTTCACCGCGCTCGAGGGGACGGACACCGTGCTCTTCAAGACGGACGGCACCCCGGAGGGCACCGTGCGCGTGACGCCCCCGGGCGCGCGGCTGGACGCCGAGGCGAAGCCCCAGGCCACGCCCTCGGGCGTCTTCTTCTCCGCCTTCAGCACCACCGGGGGAAACCAGGTGTGGCGCACGGATGGCACCGCCGGTGGCACGCTCCCGGTGAGCGCCGCGGATCCGCGGGGCCTGCCCTGGCTGGCCGGCTGGGGCGGGGACCGGATGTTCTTCACGTCCGCGGAGGGCGTGCTCCACGCGACGCGGGGGACGCCCGGCACGACGGACACCCTGGCGCCGCTGACCGCTGGCCAGGCGGGCTCCTTCGACGCGAGCTCCGAGGTCGTGGACGTGGACGGCACGCTCTTCTTCACCGTGCCCGTCCCCCAGGGCGCCGGTCCGTCCGGACGGGCGCTGTGGCGCTCGGACGGGACGGCCGGGGGAACGCAGCGGGTGGAGCACACCTCCGAGCACGAGCCCACGCACCTGACGCCGCTCAACGGCGGCCTGCTGTTCCTCGACGGGCGCGACCACACCTCGCTCTGGTGGTTGGACCGCGCGGGCAGTGAGTCGCGGCGGGTGGGAGACCTGGGGGGCAACGGCCCCCGGCTCGTCTCCACGGGGAAGCACGTCTGGTTCGTGCGTGGGCAGCACCCGGACCTGCAGGAGCTGTGGCGCACGGACGGCACGGTGGAAGGCACCCTGCGCGTGGTGGACCGCATCGGACGGGGCATCTACAGCGACATCCCGCCCGTGCTCCGGGCGGTGGGGGACACGCTCTACTTCACGACGGTCCAGGACGTCTGGACGCCGATGAACGACACGCTGTGGAAGTCGGACGGGACGCGCGAGGGCACGGTGCGCGTCCACTCCTTCGTGAACACCATCGGCTGGGATTCCATCCGGAACATCTGGCCCGCGGGCTCGCGCGTCTACTTCCACCTGATGGGGGACCCCTGGACCCACCAGGTGTGGGTCACGGAGGGAACGCCGGAGACGACGCGCTTCGTGGCGGAGCTGCCCTTCAGCAGCGTCCCCGGCTCCGAATCCGCGGTGCTGGGCGACACGCTGTTCCTGTCGCTTGGCGCGAATGTCCCGAAGCTCTGGAAGACGGACGGGCAGACCTCCGGGGTCGTGCGCGAGTTCAGCAAGGGCCCCACCACCGGGGGGCCTACGTCCCTCATCGCCCAGAACGGCCAGCTGCTGTTCTGGGCATCGGATGGCTCGAACGGCTATGCGCTGTGGAAGAGTGACGGCACGACGGCGGGCACGACGCCGGTGGAGAGCGCCCCACCGCCCGACGCCGCCGTTCGCGTCACGTCCCCCAGTCCCCTGGTGTCGCTGCGCCCGGGCGGACCGCTCCTCTTCACCGCGTCGGACAGCGACGCCGGCCTGGAGCTGTGGAGGACGGACGGCACGGCCCGGGGCACGAAGCGGCTGGTGGACAGGGTCCCCGGGACCCGGTCCTCGGCGCCCGCGCACCTGACGGTCGCGGGTGACCACCTCTTCTTCTCCGCGTGGACGCCCGAGTCCGGGCGCGAGCTGTGGGCCCTGCCGCGCCAGGCCCCCGAGGCTCCGGCTTCGCGATAGGCCCCGACCCCGGACGTGGAAGTGAAGCGAGGCCCCCGGCCCGGCGTGCCATCCGCGCCAGGCCGGGGGCCTCCTGCGTCGCGCACGAAGCCGCCACCGTGCGCTGCCTCACGTTTGCGCGAGCCCGGAGGAGTCGGAGAAAGCCTACCGATTCGCCGGAGTGTGTCTGTCAAACGCTCCGGCGGATTTGATAGGGATTGCCCCCGCCACGCTGGACCGGACACTCCAGGCCCAGCACAGAGGGGGATGCATGACGTTGAAGTCCGTGAAGCTGTTGCTGGCGGGAGTACTGGCCCTGGGGATGGCCTGCGGCGGGAAGAGCACGCCGGAAGGCCCGCGGGACGCGTACCCCGTCTGGGATGGACAGACGGGCGACCGTCCTGGAAAGAGGACGAGCGCGCCCCGCGACCTGATGGACCTGGGCACCACCCTCCTGTTCACCCAGGACGACGGCGTCCACGGCCGCGAGCTCTGGACGACGGACGGCTCCGCGCAGGGGACCGCGATGATGGTGGACCTGCTGCCCGGACTCCCGGGCTCCGAGCCAGACACCTTCACGAGGGCGGACGACGGCAGCATCTACTTCGTGGCCCGGACGACCTACGCCTCCGACACCGTGATTCCCCGAGGCGCGGACACCTTCGCGCTGTTCCGCACCCGGGGAACCTCTGAGAGCACCACCCTGTTGCTGGCGCTGCCCCACCGCCCGGGCTTCCTCGTCACCGCGAGCGGCGGCGTCTACCTGTCTGCGCCGGACTTCACGGACTCCGGCGAGGACGCGGCGTCGCTCTGGTTCAGCGACGGCACGCCCGGGGGCAGCCGGAAGGTGGCGCTACCACCCGACGCCCGCCTCTCCCTGAAGGACTCGAGCGCCGCGACGTTGGGCAACGCGGTGCTGGTCACCGCCCGGACCTCCGTTGGGGGCTGGCAGCTGGTGAGGGCGGACGGAACGATGGAGGGGACGCGGCGGCTGGCGCTCCTGCCCCCCTATGGGAACGTAGAGACTCCCCGGCGGCTCACGACGCTGGGCGGCCAGGTGATCTTCTGGGCGCAGGCCCTGGGAGGCCTTGGCAGGAGGGTCCTCTGGCACTCGGACGGAACGGAGGAGGGCACCGTCCCGTTCGCGGACATCGCCCCGGACCGCGACCAGGACAGCTTCTTCGTGCGGGACGGCATGGCGTTCTTCAGCGGAGAGGATCCGCTGACCGGCAGCGAGCCCTGGCGGACGGATGGCACGACGCAGGGCACCGCCCTCATCGCCGACCTGATCCCCGGCACCGCGGGCTCCCACCCCACCACGTTCACGCGCCAGGGCTTCTACGTCTACTTCACCGCGCGCACGGAGGTCGGGACGCGCCTGTTCCGCACCCTCGGGGCCGAGGAGAACACGACGCGCGTGAACGTCTGGGACGACGGCGCACAGCAGACGCCGCAGCCCACCGGGGGACGGATGGTCGCCACCGTGGACGCCCTGTTCTTCCTCGCCACCACTCAGGCGGACACGTCGCTCCGGCTGTGGCGCGTGGGAGCGACCACCGCCGGGGCGACGGCCGTGTCGGGGCCGCTCTCCGTGCCCATGAGCCTGGAGATACCGGCGCGAGGCGTCCTCTATCTCAGCAGCCTGGAGGACGGGCTCTGGACGCACAATGGCATGACAGGCCCCGCGACCCAGGTCGTGCCGCCATCTCCCCTGCCCGCGGATTCCTGGGAGGGAGCCACGGAAGCGGTGGACCTGGGAGGCACGCTGTACTTCACCCAGCGCGACCCCACCCGGATGGACACCTGGCGGCTGTGGAAGAGCGATGGCACGGCGGCGGGAACGGTCCAGGCGAAGACTCCCGTCGCGGGCGAGTTCAACCACGTGCCGCTGTCACCGGAGATGCTCACCGTCGTGAACGGGCAGCTCCTGTTCGCAGCCATGTCTCCGGAGCTCCAGGTGCCCTACTCCCTCTGGAGCTACGACCCGGCGTCCGGGAACGCCACGCGGCTCGTGACCTCGCTGGGCCGCTGGGTCACGGCGACGGATCCGCTGCTGTTCACCTCCCACCCCGTCAAGGTGGGACGCCAGGCGTACTTCATGGTCGCCGGGAAGGACGGTGGCAGCCCGGACGAGCTGTGGAAGACGGACGGCACCGAGGCGGGCACCGTGCGGCTGAAGGCCGGCCTCGCGCCCTACTTCGCGACGAACTTCATGCCCGTGGGCTCGCGGCTCTTCTTCTCGGTGAGCACGAGCATGAGTCGCGCGGAACTGTGGACCAGCGACGGCACCGAAGCGGGCACCGTGCGGCTCACGGCCCCGGAGTTCACTTCGCTCATCTTCGGAGGTGCCGCCATGGGTGACCGCCTCTTCTTCTGGACCGGGCAGGGCAGCGAGACGCTGGTGCTCTGGAAGAGCGACGGCACGCCCGAGGGCACGGTGCCCGTGGGCGCCATGCCCGGCGCCCAGCCGACCCCGGCGGATCCCGGCGTGGCCCTGGGGGACGCGTTCTATTTCCCCTGCGGCTTCGGCCAGGGCGTGCCCCAGCTGTGCCGGACGGACGGACAGGTCATGAACGCGATGACGGGCACGTTCGGGCCGGAAGGCACGCCCCTGAGGCCCAACCACCTGACGGTGCAGGACGACCACCTGCTCTTCTGGGCCGCGACCCCCACGAACGGCTACGCCCTGTGGCGCGCGGAGCCGGGAGGCGCCCCCACGCTGCTGATGCAGGCGCGGGCGGGGATGAGCGCGGTGGCCACGCCGGGCCCGCTCGTGCGGAGCAGGCCCGGAGGCCCCTTCCTCTTCGCCGCGTCGGACGGCACCTCCGGCCTGGAGCTGTGGAAGACGGACGGCACGCCCGGGGGCACGGTGCGCGCCGCGGACATCGCGCCGGGGCTCCTGTCCTCCGCACCCGGTTGGCCCATGGTGCCCTCCGGGGACCGCGTCTACTTCCCGGCCTGGACGCCCACCGAAGGCCGGGAGCTGTGGGCCCTGCCCATGCCGTGAGGCGAAGGGCCTAGAGGTTGCCGGTCATCTTCTCCGGCCGGACCCACTGGTCGAACTGCTCGGCGGTGACGAGCCCCAGCTCCACCGCCACCTCCTTCAGCGTCTTGCCCTGCTTGTGGGCCGTCTTGGCGATCTTCGCCGCGTTGTCGTAGCCGATGTGCGGGTTGAGCGCGGTGACGAGCATCAGGCTGCGCTGGAGGTTCTCCTGGAGGCGCGGGAGGTTGGGCTCGATGCCCACCGCGCAGTTCAGGCGGAAGCTGCGCATGCCGTCCGCGAGCAGGCGGCAGCTCTGCAGGAAGTTCTGGATGATGAGCGGCTTGAAGACGTTGAGCTCGAAGTTGCCGGACGCGCCGCCCAGGGAGATGGCCACGTCGTTGCCCATCACCTGGGCGGACAGCATGGTGAGCGCCTCGCTCTGCGTGGGGTTCACCTTGCCCGGCATGATGGAGCTGCCCGGCTCGTTCTCCGGGATGTTGATTTCCCCAATGCCCGAGCGTGGCCCCGAAGACAGCCAGCGGATGTCATTGGCCACCTTGAACAGCACCGCCGCCAGGCCCTTGAGCGCGCCGTGTCCCTGCACCAGCGCGTCGTTGGCGGCCAGCGCCTCGAACTTGTTGGGCGCGGTGACGAAGGCGTGGCCGGTGAGCTTCGCGATTTCCGCCGCCACGCGCTCGGCGTAGCCCGGGGGCGCGTTGAGGCCGGTGCCCACGGCGGTGCCGCCCAGGGCCAGCTCCAGCATGTGCGGCAGCGCGGACTCGATGTGGCCCTTCGCGCGGTCCAGCTGCGCCACGTAGCCGCTGAACTCCTGGCCCAGGGTGAGCGGGGTCGCGTCCTGCAGGTGCGTGCGGCCAATCTTCACGATGGACTGGAACGCCTGGGACTTCTGGGCGAGCACGTCGCGCAGGGCGACCAACTCCGGCAGCACGTGCTTCACCACGGCCTCCACGGCGGCCACGTTCATCGCGGTGGGGAACACGTCGTTGGAGCTCTGGCCCTTGTTGACGTCGTCGTTGGCGTGGACCTTGCGGCCCTCACCGCGCTCGCCGCCCAAGAGCTCCGAGGCGCGGTTGGCCAGCACCTCGTTGCAGTTCATGTTCGTCTGGGTGCCGCTGCCCGTCTGCCACACCAACAGGGGGAACTCCTCGTCGTGCTGGCCGGCGAGCACTTCATCCGCGGCCTTCACGATGGACTGGGCCTTCTCCTTGGAGAGGGAGCCGTTCTCCTGGTTCACGAGCGCGGCGGCCTTCTTCACCAGCACCAGCGCGTGCACGAGCGCCGTCGGCATGCGCTCGGAAGAGATGGCGAAGTTCTGGCGGCTGCGCTGGGTCTGCGCGCCCCAGAGCCGGTCGGCAGGGACTTCGATGGGACCAAAGGTGTCCTTCTCGATGCGAACATTCTTCGTGCTCACGGTGCGGCCTCCGCGCAAAAGGAACGATGTCCCGCGCGATTAACACCGCCGGACCGTCACGGCAGGGCAGAGTGACGACCCTGGCATGAGTGTCACTTCGTGAGCACCGCGGGCACCATCCGAGCCCTCTTCCTGGCCCAGGAGCGAGGCACGCCCATGCGCCGCGTCCCGGAGGCGCGGGCCGTGGAGCAGCACGGCTTCGAGGGCGACCGCCACCAGCGCAGGGCGGTGGGCCACAAGCGTCAGCTCCTGCTCCTGGACGAAGCGCAGCGCGCGGCGCTGGACGTGCCCGAAGGCGCGCTCAAGGAGAACGTGCTGGTGGAAGGGCTGCCCCTGGACGCGCTGCCACCAGGACAGCGCCTGGCGCTGGGAGCCGAAGTCGTGGTGGAGCTGACCGAGCCCTGCGTGCCCTGCTGGAAGCTGGACGCCCTGCGCCCCGGATTGCTGAAGGACAGCTGGGGCCGCAGGGGTCAGCTCGCTCGGGTGCTGAAGGCAGGCACCGTGCATGAAGGCGACACCGTGCGCTTGCTGGACGTGAACCCGGACGCCCCGCGCATCATCCGGCCGAAGCTGCCCTGAGCCATCACCGGCTCCAGAGTCGGCCCAGATTCAAGGGCACCGCGTCGAAGGGAACGGCATTCACGGTTCCACTGCCCAGATGCACCCCGTGCAGGCGCCACTGCCCGTCCTGGAGGCGGTGGATCTCCAACCCCATCGCCAGCGGGTCGATGAACCACAGCCACTCCACGCCCGCGCGTGCATAGACGCGCATCTTCGGACCCCGGTCCCACCGGTAGGTGGACGGTGACAACACCTCGCCAATCCAATCAGGAGCCAGGGAGAAGACAGGCGTGTTTGGAATGCGAGGCATCCGCTCGCGGCGCCATCCCGCGAGGTCTGGCACCAGCGCATCCCCCGTTCCCGCGAAGCGCAGCTCCGGTTCATACAGGATGACCCATCCACCGGGCCCATTGCTGCCCTCGTCGAACGGCCCATCCAGCCACCCTCCGAGCTTCGTCGCCGCCCTCGCGTGGGGAGACGCCGGCCTGGGACTGACGACCAGCTCGCCTTCGATGATCTCCCCCACCTTCGTCGGCGGCACGTCCTCCAGGACGGCGTACGACACCGACTTCCCCTTCCCACTCCCGTTTCCATCGCCCATGCGCGCAAGGATGCCCCCTACCCCTGACATCCTCAAGCCAGGGCCGACCCACACCTGAACGGGGAGGCAGGAAGACAGGCCCGTGCAGTGCTGCCTGCCCTGAACCCGATGAAAACAAGCTTAGTTTGAATTAAAAAATTCACACATACCCGGGGTGACGGCGCCATTGAGTCCGTGACACACTTTTCTCAATCGTTCTCACGGCTCCTGGGGATGCCTGCATGTCCATTCATTGGCTGGGTTTGGCGCTGGCAGCCTGGGGGCACCTGCCTCCGGACGGCGTCGCGCAGCTCCAGAAGGTGGATGGCGTGATGCCCCACCTGCGGCGTCTGGCGGAGGACCCGGAAGTGGTGCGCGCCCTCCGCGCCCAGAACGCTCACCGCACGCCGCTTGCCACCATCCAGCAGCTGGACGCGGAATGGATGGCGACCCCGGGCCTCACGCCCCACAAGCAGCGCGTGCTGGACGGCCCCTGCACGGGCGCGCTCCGCCGCCTGCGGGAGCGCCTGGGCCCGGCGATGGCGGAGGCCTTCGCCATGGATGATCAAGGCGCGCTCGTCTGCGCCAGCCGGCGCACGTCCGACTACTGGCAGGGCGACGAGGCCAAGTGGCGCCTCACCTACGCCCAGGGCCGCGGCGGCCCCGCGCTGAGGGAAGCCCCCTTCTTCGACGAGTCCACCCAGGCCTACGTCATCCAGGTGTCCCTCCCCGTCCGCGATGGCGCCCAGGTCATCGGCGCGCTCACCGTGGGCCTGTCCCTGCTCGACCTGTGACACCGACCGGTCCCGTTCCCAACCTGGATTCTCCTGCATGCGACTGCTGTCCGGATTGAAGTTGCGGGGCCGCCTCACGCTGTGGATCTGCCTGCTGCTCGTCGCGGCTCTCGTCCCCGCCGTCGGTGCTGGCGTCCACACCATCCGGCGCAACCTGGAGCAGCAGGTGCACGGCGTCCTCCAGGTGGAAGCGGACGGCCTGCAGGACCTCATCGAAGCCTCGCTGCACGAGCGCGAAGCGAACGCCCGCGCGTGGACCGAGGACGCCATCGTGCGCGGCGCGCTCCTCTTCGACACCTACGCCAAGAGCGACGCGGTGCTCGCCTCGCTGAACAGCCGGCACACCAGCTTCGCCGGACTGGTGCTGTTCACCCCCGACGGGCGCGCCGTCTCCGTGAGCCGGCCGGAGCTGCTCCAGGCCTTCGCCGGCCGCGAACAGGAGGTGCGCGCCGCGCCCTGGTTCCAGACCGCGCTGGAGGACCGGCTGGACCCCGCCGTCCTCACGGGCGCCCTCACGAAGAAGGACCCCTTCCTCGACCGTCCCGTGATGCCCCTGGCCCTGCCCGTGCTCAGCCCCATCTCCGGCACGCGGGTGGGCGTGCTCCTGGCCGCGTATGACTGGGGCCAGGTGGAGAAGGTGGTCGAGGGTGCGCTCCAGCGGGCCCAGGACCGGGGCCAGAAGAGCTTCACCCTGGAGGTCCTCGCCCCGGACGGCGCCAGCCTCTTCAGCGCCCGCGCGGAAGGCACGCCGAACCTCATGAACCCCGTGCGGGCCGAGGTCCACAACGGCACCACCCAGCGCTTCGCCGCCGGCCAGGACTGGCGCTTCGTGGCGGCGATGGAGTCGGACGAGGCCTTCCTGCCCCTGCGGCGCTTCCTGCAACTCAGCCTGCTCGCGGGGAGCGCGCTCCTGGGGGTGGCCGTCCTGGCCGCCTGGGCCCTGGCGCGAGGGGTGACGCGGCCCATCGCCACATTGAGCGCGCTGGTGTCCCGCGTGGTGCGCGAGGGCGACCTCACCCAGAAGGTGGAAGCCCACGGCCACCAGGACGAAGTGGGCGAGCTGGCCTCCGCCTTCTCCCGGATGATGGACCACCTGCACGAGTCCACCACCAGCCTCCAGCAGGCCACCCGCGTCCTGGGGCAGACGGTGAGCGAGCTCACCGAAGCCACCGAGCAGCAGGAGCGCAACCTCACCCGGCAGGGCACCGCCATCCACGAGACGCAGGTCACCGCGAAGGAGATTCAACAGACCTCGCAGCTGGCCGCGGAGCGCTCGCAGGCCGTGCTCGCGCTGGTGGCGCGGGCGCGTGAAGCCGGCGGCGCCGGACAGACGGCGCTCGGCGCCAGCCTGGACGGCTTCGAACAGCTGCGCGACCACGGCGCGCGCCTGGCGGAAGGCATCTCCTCCCTCAACGAGCGCACGCGCCAGATTGGCGGCATCACCCAGACGGTGAAGGACCTGGCGGACCAGTCCAACATGCTCGCCCTCAACGCGGCCATCGAAGCGTCGCGCTCCGGCGAGCACGGCAAGGGCTTTGGCGTGGTGGCGCGCGAAATCCGCAGCCTCGCGGACCAGTCCATCCAGGCCACCGGCCGGGTGCGCGACATCCTGGACGCCATCCGCGGCGGCATCCACGACACCGTGGCGCTGTCAGAAGAGGGCCAGCGCCGCTCCGAGGCGGGCCTGGCCCAGGTGCGCGAGAGCGGTCAGAGCCTGCGTGCGCTGACGGACATCATCCAGGACAACGCGTCCGCGGCCCAGCAGATCGCCGCCGCCGTCATCCAGCAGAACGCCGGCATCGCGCAGATTTTCGCCGCCGTCACGGACCTGTCCCGGATGATGGACGACACCCTCCAGGCCATGCACGGCACCCAGCGCATGACGCACGCCCTGCGCGGCGTGGCCGAGCGCATGGAGTCCGTGGCCGGCGTCTGGCGCGTCTAGCAGCGAAACGCGCCAGGGCACGGCAGCCACGTCAGACGCGCTTCTCCCAGCGGGGCGTGTCGTCGTCCACCGGCGTGTTCGCGACCTTGGACACCCAGTCCAGCGTCCCCTGCAGCGGGGCCCGGCCAAACGCCTTCGCCGGGATGAACGCCCAGAGCAGCAGGTAGAGCGCGGCGCTCATCCCCGCGGACGCGAACAGCATCAGCACGAACGCCACCCGCACCAGCGAAACGTCCACGCCCAGCTCGCGCGCCAGCGACGCGCAGACGCCCAGCAGCGCCCGCCCCTCGCCCCGGTGCATGGGCACCGTGCGCGCACGGCAGTGCGGGCAGCGCTGCGCCTCCCCGGACAGCTCCTTCGAACAGGCCCTGCAGCGTGTCGTGACGTCCATGAGGTGACCTCCCAGTCAGGCCCCCGCTTGGCACGATGGGGGTCCCATACCTACCTACGGAACCCACCGCCCGTGATTGCACCCGCCCCTCCGATGTCGTGATTCCGGGGGGTTCTGGCCGGCTGCGTCAGTGGATTTACAAATTTAATCCAGGCGATGTTGACAGCCTTACAGGCAAGCAGCTTCTAATTCACCAAGGCTTCCCTTCCCTAGACGGCAGGGACATCTTTCAGCCCGTTGGACCTCTTTTACAACGCATCTCGTCAGGAGCCGACATGGACGCGCGCACCTCCCAGAATCCCCCGGCCTTCGGCCCCGGCGTGACCGTGGAGGGCCCCTGGCACCCGGATTACGCGGAGGTGCTGACGCAGGAGGCCATGGCCTTCGTGGCGAAGCTGGTCCGCACTTTCGGTGAACGGCGGGAAGCACTGCTGGAGCGGCGCAAGAAGGTGGCGCAGGACTGGCGCAAGGGCGAGCGCCCACACTTCCTCCCGGAGACGGCGGACATCCGCAAGGGCGACTGGACCGTGTCCCCGGTGCCCGCGGACCTGCAGGACCGGCGCGTGGAAATCACCGGTCCGGTGGACCGCAAGATGATCATCAACGCGCTCAACTCCGGCGCCAGCGTCTTCATGGCGGACTTCGAGGACGCCAACAGCCCCACCTGGGACAACGTGGTGCGCGGCCAGCTGAACCTGCGCGACGCCGTGCGCAAGTCCATCTCCTTCTCCGCGGAGAACGGGAAGCACTACGCGCTGAATGAGAAGCACGCCGTGCTGTTCGTGCGCCCGCGCGGCTGGCACCTGCCGGAGCGCCACGTGCGCATCGACGGCAAGCCCATCTCCGGCTCGCTCTTCGACTTCGGCCTGTTCTTCTTCCACAACGCGCGCGAGCAGCTGAAGCGCGGCACGGGCCCCTACTTCTACCTGCCCAAGATGCAGAGCCACCTGGAGGCCCGGCTGTGGAACGACGTGTTCCACCTGGCCCAGAGCGAGCTGGACATCCCGCGCGGCACCATCAAGGCCACGGTCCTCATCGAGACGCTGCCCGCCGCGTTCGAGATGGACGAAATCCTCTACGAGCTGCGCGAGCACTCGGCCGGCCTCAACTGCGGCCGCTGGGACTACATCTTCAGCTTCATCAAGACGCTCCAGTCGGACGCGTCCGTGGTGCTGCCCGACCGCGGGCAGGTGACCATGGACAAGGGCTTCCTCAACGCCTACTCGCAGCTGCTCATCCAGACCTGTCACCGCCGGGGTGCGCACGCCATGGGCGGCATGGCCGCCTTCATCCCCATCAAGGGAGACGCCGCCGCCAACGACGCGGTGATGGCCAAGGTCCGCGCGGACAAGCTGCGTGAGGCGAAGAACGGCCACGACGGCACCTGGGTCGCGCACCCCGGTCTCGTCCCGTTGGCGAAGGAGATCTTCGACGCGCAGATGCAGGGCCCCAACCAGGTGGCCAACAAGCGCGAGGACGTGCGCATCACCGAAGCGGACCTGCTCAAGCTGCCCTCCGGCACGCGCACGGAGGAAGGCCTGCGCCACAACATCCGCGTGGGCATCCAGTACACCGCCGCGTGGCTGGGCGGCCTGGGCTGCGTGCCGCTCTACAACCTGATGGAGGACGCGGCCACGGCGGAAATCTCCCGCGCCCAGGTGTGGCAGTGGATCCACCACGAGGCCACGCTGGAGGACGGCCGCCAGGTGACGCCGGAGCTGTTCGGCAAGCTGCTCGCGGAGGAGATGGCGCGCATGGACCGCGAGGGCGCCACCGAGCGCTACGGCCAGGCGCACATGGAGAAGTCCCGCGCCCTCTTCGAGCAGCTGTCCACCGCGCCCGCCTTCGAGGACTTCCTCACGCTGCCGGCCTACGAGGCCCTCGACCCGCGGTCCTGACGCTTTTCCAAACGCAGCACCGAAGTCTTTTCAACCCTTCACTGTAGCCCGAGGAGTCCTGGCATGTACGACGCGACGCAGACCACTTCCGATGCCTCCCCTCACGCGAAGCTCCACGCGCAGCGCTTCGAGGGAATCAAGCGCACCTACACGGACAAGGACGTGGAGAAGCTGCGCGGCTCCATCCGCGTGAGCCACACGCTGGCGGAGATGGGCGCCCGCCGCCTCTGGGAGCTGCTCCACACGGACGAGTACATCAACGCGCTCGGCGCCCTCACCGGCAACCAGGCGGTGCAGATGGTGCGCGCGGGCCTCAAGGCCATCTACCTGTCCGGCTGGCAGGTCGCCGCGGACGCGAACTCTGCGGGCCAGATGTACCCGGACCAGAGCCTCTACCCGGTGGACTCCGTCCCCTCCGTGGTGAAGAAGATCAACAACGCCCTGCGCCGCGCGGACCAGATCGACCACGCGGAAGGCCGCAAGGACCGCAACTGGTTCGCGCCCATCATCGCGGACGCGGAGGCCGGCTTCGGCGGTCCGCTCAACGCCTATGAGCTGATGAAGGGGATGATCGAAGCGGGCGCCGCGGGCGTGCACTTCGAGGACCAGCTGGCCAGCGAGAAGAAGTGCGGCCACATGGGCGGCAAGGTGCTGGTGCCCACCAGCCACTTCGTGCGCACGCTGACCGCGGCGCGCCTGGCGGCGGACGTGATGGGCGTGTCCACGCTGCTCGTCGCCCGCACGGACGCGGACAGCGCCAAGCTCCTGATGAGCGACGCGGACGAGTACGACCACGCCTTCATCGACAAGGCGGCGGGCCGCACGGCCGAGGGCTTCTACCGCATCAAGGGCGGCCTGGAGTGCGCCATCGCGCGCGGCCTGGCCTACGCGCCGTACGCGGACCTGGTGTGGTGCGAGACCAGCACCCCGGACCTGGCGCAGGCCAAGGCCTTCGCCGAGGGCATCCACAAGAAGTTCCCCAACAAGATGCTCGCGTACAACTGCTCGCCGTCCTTCAACTGGAAGAAGAACCTGGACGACAGCACCATCGCGAAGTTCCAGCGGGAGCTGGGCGCCATGGGCTACAAGTTCCAGTTCGTCACCCTGGCGGGCTTCCACGCGCTGAACTTCTCCATGTACGAGCTGGCCCGTCAGTACAAGGACCGCGGCATGGCGGCCTACAGCGAGATGCAGCAGTCGGAGTTCGGCGCGGAGAAGAACGGCTACACCGCCACGCGCCACCAGCGCGAGGTGGGCACCGGCTACTTCGACCAGGTCGCCGAGGTGATTTCCGGCGGCAGCGCCAGCACCCTGGCCCTGCACGAGTCCACCGAGGCCCACCAGTTCTAGGCCTGGCGGATCAGGCTCGGACGCCCTGAAAAGGCACTGAAGGCCGTGGCGTTCCAGGGAAAATTCCCTGGGATTCCGCGGCCTTCGGCGTTCGCGAGGCGAAAGAGGCAACTTCCCCGGGGCTGGGGCGATAATGCAGGGAACGAACTTGAAGCCCCACAGGCACGCCTTCGGGTGCGCCGCGCAGACCGGGGCCTTTTGACGGGAGCCGCCATGAACCGCATCACGTCTCTCTCCGGTCCTCGGGTGCAGCCGACCGCGACGAACACCGCCTCCTCCGTGTCGGGCAGCCGCTTCGGCTCGCTGATGTCGGGTGCGGCCGCGCAGCCGAAGATGGGCGCGCAGCTGACGGGCGGTTCGGTGGTGTCGACGGCGCTGGCGCAGATGGGGGCCACGCCGCACGGCGGGCTGATGAACGCCTACACCGCGGGCGCCACCTCCACGCCGGTGAACGTCACGGGCAATCAGACCCAGCAGCAGCAGCAGGCCGCGGCCTCGCAGACGGGTGCGGAGCCCAAGAGCGAGGAGATGCAGGCCATCGAGGACCTGGCCGTCATGTCCGCGGTGTCCATGTCCCAGTCCATCCTGCACATGGGCGGAATGAAGCTGACCCTGGACCGCGAGTAGTCCCCGCGTTCCAAGGCCGTCCTTCACAGCATCTGCTTCACGTGAGCCCTGGGGGAGACCTCAGGGCTTTTTCTTGTCGCTGTCGTCGCTGTACTGGTCGCGGATGCCGTCGTGCCGGTTCTTCGTGTCGTTCCAGGGCTGATCCACGTCGGAGCGCTGCCCGCCGTTCTGCCCGGTGACGTCGTTGAGCTCCTCGGCGCGGCCTTCGGCGGGCACCCGGTCGCCGTGCTCCTCCGGGTCCTTCTGCTTGCTGGGGTCCAGCGGGATGCCGGCGCTCTTCTTGAGGTATTCGTCCTTGGGGTCCATGCCGTCATTCCTCCCTTGAGTCCTCAAGGTGGTGACGGAAGCGCCGTACCGGGAGCGGCCGGGCGGACAGGCCTCCCCTTCCTCAGTTGAGGTACTTCGGCTTCGCGGGCGCGGAGGGCGGCTGGGCCTTCATCATCTCCAGGCCCTGGCGGGTGAGGACGAAGCGGACGACGCCGGAGCCGCGCTCGGTCTCGATTTCGGCCTCGAAGGCGGGCCCGGCGATGCCGCCCAGGGACACGTCCTTGCGCAGGTTGTTCACGCGGCCGGAGAGCAGATCGCCGGCCACCTCTCGCGAACCCTCGCCGCGCGTGTACAGCTCGAAGGCGGCCTCGTGCAGCGTCATGGCCAGCGCCGGGGTGAGGGGCTGGGAGCTGAAGAGCACGGAGATGAGGAGCCAATAGGGCGTCTGTTCAGCCATCGCGGAGGGCAGTGTAGCGCCCGCGGCTAGCGGGCGCGCGGCTGTCTGCGAGCGGCGATGCCTTCCGCGAGCACACCCTGCGCCCTCCAGTGGCCATACAGGCGGCCCTGGGACGCGAGGAAGTCCAGCCGCTGCCGGGTGCGCTCGTCCATGCGGCCGGGGGCTGCGTCGCGGTACGGCGTGCCGGGCAGCGGCATGAAGGTGTGGCCGTGCACACGGGCGCCCAGGTCGGACAACCGCTGCATGAGGTCCAGCGTGGCGTCCACGTCCGCGGGCTCCTCGCCGGGCAGGCCCAGGATGAAGTCCACGTTGGGCACGAAGCCGCCCTCCACCGCGAGCCGCGCGGCGCGCACCACGGTCTCCACGTCGTGGCCGCGCCGGGTGGCCTGGAGGATGCGCTCGGAGCCGGACTGACCGCCGATGATGAGGTTGTCGTTGGCCACGTAGCGCTTGAGCAGCGCCAGGGACTCCGGCGTGACGTGCTCCGGGCGCACCTCCGAGGGGAAGGTGCCGTAGTAGATGCGCCCGTCAGGGGCCATGGCCTCCGTCACGGCGGCGAGCAGTTCCTCCACTGCGGCCAGGTTCACGGTCTCGTTGGGGGTGCCGTAGGACAGGGACGTGGGGGTGATGAAGCGCAGGTCGCGCCGTCCCGCGCGGCGCAGCTCGCGGGCCCAGTGGGCGATGTTGGCCACGGTGCGGTGCCGGAAGCGCGCCTTGGACATGAAGGGCGTCTGGCAGAAGCGGCAGGCGTAGATGCAGCCGCGGGTGATTTCGATGGCGCCGAACTTCACGTTCTTCGCGGCGAACGGAGGGAAGTCGTCCAGGCGCACGCCCTCGCCGTGGCCGTGCTGCACGAGCTTGCCGTCCTTGAGGTGCGCGGTGCCGTGCGTGGTGCGTGGGTCCTCGCCCTTGAGGACGCGGGACAGCAGGGCGCGCAGGATGTGTTCGCCCTCGCCCACGGCGATGAGGTCGAAGCCGGCCTGGAGTGTCTGGAGCGTTTCGGCGGTGGCGTGCACCCCGCCCGCGATGCAGAGGACGTCGCGGCCCTCCAGCCGTTCGCGCACCCAGTTCAGCTCCTCCACGGAGGGGCCAAAGCTGGCGGAGTAGAAGGACCACGCGGCGACGACGGTGTCGCCCGCGTCCGCGCGCTCGCGCACGGTGGTCAGCAGGTCCTCGCGGTTGCGAGGGAAGTGCATCGACACGTCCGCGAGCGCGGGGTCCGCCTCCACGGCGCCGGCGAGCACGGTGAAGGCGTACTTGCCGGGGTACTGGTAGCTCAGGACGAGCGAGACCTTGCGAGGCGTCTGCGACATGACGACCGCGGATGATGCCACAGCGCGGTCAGAGGAAGCGGCGCTCCCACTGCCGGACCTCGGCTTCGGGGAAGAGGCCCCATTCGCCCTGGTGCACGTAGAGCCAGGGTTCCAGCACGCGGGCCAGCTCGCGGTACGCGGGCAGTGTGTCACCGGCCTCCAGGTCCCCAGCTTCGGGGACGGGGCCCAGGGACACCACGGCGCGGTCCGGGGACAGGGATTCGACCTTGGTTGAAGGTGAGTGCAACCGGGACCGAAGTGCTTCCGCTCCGCCCAGCTCGTTGAGCACGGGCGGGCCCAGGAAGTTGAGCCACGCGGGGGGGCGGAGCTTCGTGCCCAGGTACAGGGACAGGCTGCCCAACCGGTTCAGGTCGAAGCCCGGGTGACGCCGGGTCACTTCACGCAGGCGCGACGTAAGGGTCCGGGGCCAGGCGCCCACTTCAAGCGAGAGCCCAGCGTGCCCTGAGCTCCATGGCAGCTCACTCCCCAGGTCGATGGCGAATGAGCGGATCCACTCCGGCCCGCGTTCGTCCAGGAACTCGATGGGCAGCCTGAACTCCAGAGCGCAGGTACTCTCCCGCTCCTCATTCTCGAAGCCAGCCACCGCTTTGCTCCGCCCCTGGTATTTGAAAGCGACGCCGGTCACGGAGTCGGGGCGCTCGATCAGCTCGACCAGTGCAGAGGTTGCCAGCAGCCGCTGCCGGACGACAGCCTCGCCTGCGGCGTCCACCGGCTGCCAGTCCCCCGAGGAGTCCACGTACCAGCCAGGCTGGCGCGGGCTGATGGCCTGACGGTAACGCTCCAGTGCTCGCAACACGGCCGGGGCCATCAACTCGTGGGGCTGCCGCATGTAGAACGCGATGCTGAGCCCCTCCCGCACAAGGGCCACCCACTGGCCGTCGATGTCGATGTCTTCACGAATCCTTGGGACTCGCCCGCTCATGGCGTAACTCCAAAGTTGGGAGACACCAGCTGGGGTGCCCCCTCACTCTTGAGTATCTGCTGATAGATCTCGCCCTGATCCTTTGAAGCGAAGGGGTGCCCGTCAGGATAGGGATCCCATCTAGGAAAGTTGCCTACCGGGCACGGGAACTTGAAGTCGTAGACGGCTTGGACATTCAGCGGGTTCCCCAAGGCGTGCAGCACCACATCCGGCGCGATGGTCCCCGTCAGCAGGAAGAACTGTCCTGCGGCCAGCCAGCGCGCCACCTCCTCCGGATCCAACCAACGCGTCCGGCCCGTCTTCGTATCGCGCAGGTAGCGCGGCTCCAGGCTGAACCGTCCCGCGTCCGTGCCGCCCAGTTCCTGCTGCACGCACGCCAGAGCCGCCTCGTGCTTCGCATTCCCCAATTGCACGGCGCGCGTCATCTCACGGCCGTTCGCGTCCACCACCCTCTCCTCACAGATCGCGCGAGTCGTCCGCCCTCCGGGCCCCAACATCCGTTCGTTCACGTCGAAGTTCGCCCGCTTCGCGCACTCCACCAGCACGCGCTCCACGCGGGCCACCTCCGCCGCTTCCCACAGGCGCATCACCGCCGCGGCCTGACCTGCCCGGGCCGCCGCGCGGGTCAGCCACGGCAGGATGGCGTCCTGTCCCACCTGGGCGGCGCACGCCGAATTGCGCAGACCCCCCGCCGTCGCGGAGTCCACCGCTATCTGGGAGTAGCTCCGGTGCCTGCGCATCTCCGGGCCCGCGCACGCGGTCCACAGCAAGAGGCAGCACAGCCACCACATCCAACGGGGAGGAGTCATGCCGAGCCTCCTCGCATGGATGCGCGGGCTCCTTCAACCCGACTCCCGCCCCGGACACACCGGAGCGGGAGGGTCCTTCACCTACGGATTCAGCTCCGGCGACGGCGAGCCCACATCAGGCCCAGCAGGCCCAGCAGCGAGAACGCGGCCAACGAACCACCGCTCGCGGAGCAGCCGCCGTGGAAGTTGGCGTCGCCCTCGCTCTCGTCCAGCGGAGACGGCTTCACGCCCGTGTTCGTGCCCGCGTCCACGGAAGTGCCCGCGTCCACCACGGGGTCCGGATCCACGGGCGAGCCCGCATCCACCACCGGATCCGGATCCACCGGGCTGCCCGCGTCGAACACCGGGTCCGGGTCCTGCGGCGAGCCCGCGTCCACGGTCGTGCCCGCGTCCACCGGCGTGCCGGCATCGACCACGGGGTCCGGATCCGGCTGCACCACCGGGAACACGTCCGCGCGGGTCGTCGCCTGGATCATGCCGTCGTGGTAGACGACGCCCACCGGCTTGATGGTGTCGTCCCGGTACAGGCCCAGCTTCAGGTAGTTGTTCTGGCCAGCGAACATCGTCTTGGCCTGGGTCTTCTTCAGCACCTGGACGCCGTTGTGCCACAGCTCCACGTAGCCCACGGACGCGTCCGGGGACCACTTCACGTGGAAGATGAACTCCTGCCACGCGCCGCGCTTGAGCGCCGTGCTCCACACCGTGCCGCTGTCGTTCAGCGTCAGGCGGATGACCTCGCCCTTCACGAAGAACTCCACCGGCGGCGACCCGCAGCACCCGTCGTGGTGCCACTGCGTGAAGAGCTGCCACGCGTCCACGCTGGGGAAGTCGTTCGCGAACATCACCTTCCAGCGGTACCAGTACTCCGAGCCCACCTTCTCGTTGCTCAGATAGACGAGCTCGTTGCGGTTGCCGCTGGAGTTGATGGGATCATCGCCCTGCTTCACCGTGGCCTTGAGCGCGTACTTGCCCTCCGACACCGGGCTCGTCACCACCTGGAGCCGGTCCGAACTCACCATCTGTTCCTTGCTGTATTGGGAACGGTTTCCCGTCTCGAAATCGCCCCGCCAGACGATTTCCGCCGCAGCGAGGCTCGGGAGCAGAACAACCACGAGCCAGAGGTGCAGTGCTTTCAATGCTGAATCCTTGGGGGAGGGGGAAGACTGGGTGCTTTGATGTCAAACTTCGACAAAGGTTGGCAGCAATCATTCCCTGTCTTCATTCCCTCGCCAAACCATTCCCAGACGCCTGACAACACAGCATGCAACCAGGCAGGCCCTCTCCTGGATTGAGACATGTTTCACGTCGGGGGCGGGCCGCCCGTACCCACCGAGCGGACGGCGGAGCGATGTCCTGAACGCAACGCGTCATTGACAGGGGAGCATCCAGGGGGCTGACGGGACGGGGGCGTGGTGTAAGGTCACGGGCCCTTCCGGCGCTCCCTTCCCGGGGCGCTCATCCGTGTGCCCCATGCTCGTACTGCGAGACGTCCAGAAAACCGATTTGCCCGGCCTGAAGCGTCTTGCCGCGGTGCTGAACACGGTCAACCTGCCGAACAACGAAGAGACGCTCGAGGCCATCATCGACAAGTCGGTGAAGAGCTTCGCCGGCAAGGTGAAGGACCCGTTCGAGCGCGAGTACCTCTTCGTGCTGGAGGACGTGCGCAACAGCCTCATCATCGGCACGTCGATGATCATCGCCCAGCACGGCACGTACGACGCGCCACACATCTACTATGAGGTGAGCGAGCGCGAGCACTACTCGGCCTCGCTGGAGCGGCACCTGCGGCACAAGGTGCTGTCCATCGCGTACAACTACGAGGGCCCCACGGAGATTGGCGGCCTGGTGGTGGACCCGCCCTACCGCGCGACGCCGGACAAGCCCGGCAAGCAGCTGTCCTTCGTGCGCTTCCTCTTCATCTCCATGCACCGGCGGCTGTTCCGGCCGCGCGTGCTGGCGGAGCTCCTGCCGCCGCTGCTCCCGGACGGGCGCAGCCTCCTGTGGGAGGCCTGCGGGAAGAAGTTCACCGGGCTCACCTACCTGGAGGCCGACCGGCTGAGCCGCCAGAACAAGGAGTTCATCAAGGAGCTGTTCCCCGCGTCGGACATCTACGCGTCGCTCTTCCCGGACCGCGTGCAGAAGGTGCTGGGCGAAGTGGGCCCGGCCACGCGCGGCGTGCAGCGGATGCTGGAGCGGGTGGGCTTCCGGTACGTGGAGCGCATCGACCCGTTCGACGGCGGACCGCACTTCGAAGCGAATACGGAGGACATCTCCCTGGTGCGCCGCTACCGCACGATGAAGCTGGCGGAAGAGGACTTCGAATTGGTGGGAGACGACGTGCTGGTCGCCGTCGAGCGCGAATCCGGCCGCAACCGCTTCCGCTCCGTGCGCTGCCAGGCCCGGCTGGACAACACCGTCATCCACCTGCCCGCTCGCGCCAAGGAGATCCTGGAAGTGAAGCCCGGCGCGAAGCTGTCCGTCATTCCGTTCGAGTAGCGCGCACCACGCGGAAGGCTCCGCGCAGAAGCGACAGCCAGCGCTCCCCGGCCTCCAGGGCGGGGCCCTCTGGCGGCACCAGCGCCAGCGCCAGGTGCGTGTCCGGGCGCACGGGGTCCAGGGACGTGGGGTCCAAATCCAGCGTCCCGCCGCCCCGCAGCGCCACCCGCACCCAGGCGTGCGGCCGGGCGGGGCCGCCGTCCACCACCAACAGCCCGTGCACCAGCCCCACCCGCTGGCCCTTCTCGCGCGCCAGGGACGCGTAGCGCAGGGCGTGGGCCAGGCAGCCTCCGGCCTCGCCCTCCCCGCCCCGGTTCCAGTCCGCCTCCGAGGGCCCCTTGTCCGGGAAGGCGGCGTGCACCTTCGCGGACAGGGCCCGCGCCGCCGCGGACGTCCACTCCGTCATGCCCTCAAGGCGCCGGGGGACGGCCGGCGCGCGTGGCCCGTCCCTCCGAGCCGGGACGAGCGCCAGGGACCCCGGGGCGTCTCCCTCCACCGGCAGGCCGTCCGAGAAGAGCTCCGGTGGCGGCTTCAGCCGTTCCCCGGGGGTGGCCCGGGTAAAGCGCGAGTCCCCCAACTCCAGCACCTGGAGCCAGCCCTCCCGGTCATAGGTGGCCCGGAAGGCAACCCCCAGCATCGTGCCCTCGGCGCGCGTGGGGCCGCGGGACGTGACGCAGTGAGGACCGATGCGCGTGGGGGAGGACAACTCCTCACGGGCCTCCACGCACCCTTCGGGCGGAGGGCCCCGCCATACCCAGAGCGCCTGGGGCATCACGTCGCGCTCGCGGTCGGTGTCCGTGATGTGCCCCCTGCCGTCCACGTGGATGACGGCCGAGCGCCCCAGCACGCCCGCACGGCCCGAGCGCAGGTGCAGGTGCTCGCTGTCATACGTGAAGCTCCCCGGCTCCAGCGTCAGGGTGACCGTACCCACCGGCACGCCGCGCCACGCGAAGATGAACCGGGCCCGCGACGCCTCCGTGCGGACCGGCGCCGGGTTTCCGGCCTCGGGGCCCGTGCTGGCGGGGTTTACAGGGAGCGCCAGCATGGCGATGGCGATGAGGGCCTTCATGTCTCATGAAGCATGCGTCGAAATTGGGACCGGCGCGAGAAGGCGGGTTAGCGTCCACCCCGTCCATGGGCGCCAAACGATACCTCTTCTCGTTCGGGCTGGTGGCAGCCCTGGTCTCCGCACTCATCCTGGGCTTCGTGTTGTTCTGGGTGACGGGCAAGCCGGATGACACGGCTGGGTGGGCGGTGCTGCTGCTCGGCGTGCCGTTCCTCTGGCTCATCGGCAGCTACCTGTCGTGGTTCCGCTTCGCGGCCATGCGGCGGCGCGAGCGGCGCGACCTGATGTCCCGGCTGGCGGAAGGCGACCTCACCACGCCCATCCACACCGGCTTCGAGGGCCAGGAGGACCTGCGCCGCCTCATCCTGTCCCTGCGCCGGGCCATGTCCCAGGTGCAGCGCGTGACGAGCAACCTGCACCGCACCGGCAACGGCGTGAGCGAGCAGGCCCGCATGCTGCTGGAGGCCGCGCGCCGTCAGGGAGGCGCCGTGGAGCGCACGCTCACCGCAGTGGGCGGCAACGGCACCAGCCTCCAGGTGGCCATCAAGCGCGTGCAGCACATTGAAACCTTCGCGCACGAGACGACGGGCGCCCTGCTGGAGATGACCGAGCGGCTGCACCAGGTGGTGGACGGACTGGAGACCGTCAACGACTTCAGCCAGCGCACCAGCGGTCTCACCCAGGCGATGACGGAGCGGCTGACCCACATCGCCGCGTCCGGCGACGAGCTGGGCCGCTTCGCTTCGGAGGCGGAGGACTTCGTCGCGCTGGTGGAGGGCGGCATCGACGCCGTGCGCCGCCGCGCCACGGAGACCAACAGCATGGCCATCGCCGTCACCGCCACCGCCCAGCGCGGCGAGGCGCTGGTGGGCGACAGCGTGCAGGGCATGTACCGGGTGGAGGAGACGGTGCGCAAGGCGGCCGAGCTGATGGAGATGCTCGGCACGCGGTCGCTGGAGATTGGCCGCATCGTGGACGTCATCCAGGAGATCGCCGACCAGACGAACCTCCTGGCCCTCAACGCCGCCATCATCGCCGCGCAGGCGGGCGAGCACGGCCGTCCCTTCGGCGTGGTGGCCAACGAAATCCGCAGCCTCGCCGAGCGCACCACCCGCTCCACGCGCGAGATTGGCACCATGGTCACCGGCATCCGCGACGCGGTGGAGACCGCCGTGGCGCTGGTGCAGGAGGGCCGCGAGCAGGCCACCGCGGGCGTGGCCCTGGGCGACCGCGCCTCCGAGGCCCTGAGCGAGATCCGCTCCATCACCCAGCGCACCTTCGCCGCCGTGGAGGCCACGGTGATGGAGACGCAGCGGCTGGAGGCGCAGGGCGCCACCGTCGTGGAGGCCAGCAAGCGCGTGGCCCGGCGCGTGGAGGACATCACGCGCATGGCCATCGAACAGTCCGGCAACGCGCGGGACCTGGTGCGCCAGATTCAGGAGATGTCGCGCGTGGGCCAGAGCGCCGGCCAGAAGGCCGAGGCCCAGGCTCGCACCGGCCGCGACCTGTCCGAAGCGGTGATGCGCCTGAGCGCGGCCATCGAGGAACTTCGCGCCGCGCACCAGGTGCTCACCCGGGGCGACGCGTCCATCCGTGAGGAAGTCGCGCAGGTGCGCGAGGACGCGCGCCGGGTCATCCGCATTGGCGACGGGTTGGACCGCACGGTGGACCAGCTGGGCCACGAGACGGCGAGCCTGGAGGCGGAGGTGTTCCGCTTCCAGCTGCCCCGGGCCCGCGTGGGCGGCACGCTGAGGGTGGGCCTGCATCAGTCGGGCTCGCTGCGCGCGCGGCAGACGGTGGATCCGCTGTTCGCCGTGGAGAACCAGATGGCGGAGCTGACGGCGTGCCTCTTCTCCTGCCTGGTGCGGCTGGAGGACGGCATGCTGGTGCCCGACCTGGCCGAGCGCTGGGACGCGGATCCTTCCGCTCGCCGCTACCGCTTCTACCTGCGCCGGGGCGTCACCTTCCACGACGGCGCCCTGCTCACCGCGCAGGACGTGAAGCGCCACCTGGAGCGGCTGATGGATCCGGCGCTGCGCTCGCCAGACCGCAGCCTGCTGGAGGACGTGGAGGGCGCGCGCGAGTACGCCAGCGGAATGGCTCGCGAGGTGACGGGCATCGAGGTCCTGGACGAAGGCACGCTGGAGATTCGCCTGCGCGAGCCCAAGGCGTTCTTCCTCCAGCTCATGGCGCTGACCGCCACGGCGGTGGCGAAGCTGGACCCGACGGGGAAGCTGGTGGGCACGGGGCCGTTCCGCGTCGTGGGCATGCAGGCGGACCGGATGGTGCTGGAGCGCAACGCCACCTACTGGCGCGGCGGGCTTCCGCTGCTGGACCGGTTGGAGTTCGTCCTCACGGAGACGCGTCCGCAGGCGGTGCGGCAGTTGTTGGACGGGCAGGTGGACCTCGTGTCGTTCCTGCACGTGGAGCACACGGAGGCGCATGGGCTGGACGCGCATCAGGTGGTGACCAGCACCACGCCCTCCACGGCGTTCCTGGGCCTCAACCTGAACGAGGCGCCGTACAACGACGTGCGCGTGCGGCGGGCGCTGCGCGCGGGCATGGACATCCCGAGCGTGGTGGAGCAGTTCCACCCGGGCGCGCGCGCGGCCCGCACCTTCACGCCGCCGGAGCTGCTGGACGGGGCACAGGAGCTGGGGCCCACGCCGGTGCCGGACCTGACGCTGGCGGAGCGCCTCCTGCGCGAAGCGGGCGTGCGGCGGTTGCAGCTCACCCTGCACCACGCGGTGGGCCGCGACACGTCCGCCGAGGACGCGGTGCTCTTCCGTCCGCTGATCCAGGCGGGGCTGCTGGAGCTGCGCCACGAGCAGATGCCGCCGGAGGAGTACCTGGCGCGCCTGCGCGAGGGGAAGGTCCCGGCGTTCCGCACGCTGTGGCTGGCGGACTTCCCGGACCCCGACGCCTTCCTGCACTTCCTGCTCAACTCCAGCGCGCAGACGGTGTACCCGCTGGGCTACCGCAACCCGGAGCTGGACCGGCTCACGGCGGAGGCGCGCGTGTCCATCGACCCGGAGCTGCGCTCGCAGCTCTACAAGCGCGCGGAGATGCTGGCGCGCGAGGACTGCCCGCTCATCCCGCTGTACCACGACCGCACGCACGCGGTGGCGGTGGCCTCCGTGCAGAACCTGCGGCTGCACCAGACACCGCCGCAGGTGCGCTTCGAGGACCTCTGGGTGGACCCGGCCGCGGGCGGTTAGGGCACGGCGCGGCGTGTGCCTGCGGGGCTGCCATTGCGCTGGGGCCAGCCTCGGGATTCGGCGCGTCCGCCGAGAGGATAGGACTCCAGCATCCAGACGCCGTCACGGCGCAGGGCCACGTGCAGCAGGTCTCCGGCGAACACCGCGCCCGCCACCTCCACGCGGCCTGGCAGCGAGCACTGATTGAGCTTGTTGCCGAAGGCGATCCATTCGAGCCACGCCTGGCGCTGACCGTTCGGCAGCTCCGCGTCCGCGAGCACGCCCACGGTGTTCTGCTCCAGCAGCGCGGCTTCGTGGAATGCACCAGGCAGCAGCGGCGAGGGCAACACGTCCACCTCCGAGAGGAACTGGCCGTCGTCGGAGCTGAAGGAGCGCAGCACCGTGCGCAGCTCCGCGCCGGTGCAGGGAGTTCCGTCCGTGTGGTCGCACGCGAACGCGAACGCATGCCCGGTCGCGCCTCCGGGGGACATGAGCACGGGCTCGGCCAGGGGCGACAGCGTGCGTGTGCCCGCGTCCCAATCCAGCGCGGTGAGCACACCTCCATCCGTGTCCACGAAGGCCTGCGTGCCTACGAGCAACCGTCCCGATGCGAGCGCCAGTGACGACGCTCCACCTGGGACACTTGCATCGAGCGGTTCGAGGCTCAGTGATGCGATGCCTCCGTCCTCGAGCGCATCACCGAACGCCATGAGTGTCCCGCCGTCCGTGACCGGAGCAGCCGGTGCCTGGTCCGTGAAGGCCAGTCGGCCATCCCACGGCGTGTAGAGGTACGCGCCGCGCGCGTCGTCCACGGCGAGCCTCGCCGCTCCGCCGCCGTCCTCCTCCGGCCCCATCGCCAGCGGCACGCCCGCGTCCGCGCTCAGCAACACCAGCCGGGAGCGCAGCGGCTCCGTGCCCGCGTCGTCGCTCCACGTCACGTACGTCAGCACGTCCCCTTCCTTCGTGAGCGCCACCCTGCCCGCTCCCGTTGTGCCGGGCACGACCTCCGGGGTTCCTCCATCCAGCGCCGCATCGGCGAACGCCAGCGACGTGCGCCAGCGCAGCTCGCCCACGCCTCGCGGCGCGTATGCCTCCAGCGCTTCCGGCGCGAGCACCACCACGCCCGCGTCCGACGCCGCGAGCAGCGTCCTCGCGCCCTCGTCCTCATAGGGCGACTCGTAGCGCAGCAGTCCGCTCTCCGTGTACGCGGCGAGCCAGCAGCCCGCGTCCTCACCGCACACCGACGCGTAGACCGTCCCATCGTCCACCAGCAGCACCGGTCCGCCGTCCTCCGCGACGGGCATCCCGCCCAGCTCCGCGCTGAAGATGGACTCCAGGTCTCCCGCGTCCGGGCGCATGCACTCGCCCGCGCTGCATTTGCCTTCATCCTGGCATGGCGTGGCCGGCGCGCAGACGAAGCCGTCCGGCGGCGTCACCGACCGGCATGTGCCGCCAAGGCAGACCCGCGCCGCCTTGCAGCTCACCGCGCCGCAGGGGCTGAAGTCCGCCACGTCCACCTCCTTGCAGCCCGAGTTGCGGTCGCATACGCCCACCTTGCAGGGGTTGCTCGGCACCGGGCACGCGACGTTCGCCGTCACGCAGCCCTGCGTTGGCGAACAACTGTCCACCGTGCACGGGTTGTCGTCATTGCACGTGCGCGGCTGCCCCGCGCAGACGCCCGCCTGGCAGCGGCCGTTCTCCTGACAGCGGCTGCTGGGGATGCATGACGCTCCGTCCGCCTGCGGGGACTCGATGCACAGGCCGGAGTCCAGGTCGAAGCGCGAGTCATGGCACTCGCTCCGCGGGATGCACGCCAGCGGACGCACGCCCACGCCGGTGAGCTTCACCTTCGCCGTGGTGCGCCCCGCGGTGAGCACCAGCTCCCCCTCCACCGGCGTGCTGCCCGCGGAGAACAGGATGTCCACGGTGCCCGTGCCGCTGCCCGCCACGACAATCTGGGACACGACGACGAAGAAGGGCGCGTCCGTCACCGCGTCCACCGTGACGCCCGCGCGGCCGGTGGCCACCAGCGTCAGTGAACGGCGCACCTGCGTGCCCTCCAGCACCCGGCCGAAGTCCACGACCTCGACCTGCGACCGGAAGCTGGCGCTCGCACCGCCCACGTTGGGGTCGTCGCCACAGCGGCAGCCTCCCACCAGGGCGAGCAACAGGAGCAGCCACCAGCGAGCACGGATGCGGGACATGCCCCCGACTCAACCGCGCCACCCCGGGCCCGCGCAACGTGCGCCCCACCCTGGCGGGTCGTCCCCGCACATTTTCATGCCCGACCGGGCTCGCTACGGTTCCACGGCCGACTCACGCCGTCGCGTCAGCGCCCGCACACCGAACGCCAGCGCCGCCACCACGAGCAGCCCGATGACCGCGTACTGGTAGCGCGACACCAGCACCGTCAGCCGCTCCAGGTTGCCGCCCACCGCCATGCCCAGCGCCAGGATGAGTCCGCTGTGCGCCAGCGCGGAGATGGAGCCCAGCACCAGCGCGTTGAAGCGCGGCATGCGCGCCGCTCCCGCCGCGATGAAGATGACGCCCCGGATGCCCGGCAGGAACCGGTTCACCAGCAGCAGCCACGGCCCCGCGTGCCGCATCCGCGCCTGCACCTGCTCCAGCCGCGCGTGCGTGAGCCCGAAGAAGGAGCGCCCCGGCTGCTCCTCGAAGCGCTTCGCCAGCCACTGGCCCACCGCGTAGTTGATGAACGCGCCCACCACGCTGCCCGCCGTCACCACCGCGAGCACCAGCCACCACGGCTTCACCCCGCGCACGGCGTAGACGCCGCCCATGAGCACGATGGTGTCCCCAGGGAACGGCGGCACCACGTACTCCAGCATCGCCGCCACGCCGAGCACCAGGAACCCGAACGGCCCCAGCGCCCCAATCAGCTTGTCGACGTGCTCGATCCACATCCGTGCGGTGCCCTCCAGACCCGGAAGCCCTCCGCGCGAGACTTAAGTCGTCTCCCCTCCCGGCGGAACCCGTGGTCTCCACCAGCCGCGCGGCGGTGAACATGCGCGGAAGCGGACGTCAGGCCTGCCGGGGCGAAGCCGCGGGCGTCGGAAGCACCGTGCCGCCGTACTGGCTCGCCGCCAGCGTGCCGCACGCCGCGCCAATCTCCTTGCCGCCCGAATAGCGCCGCGCGATGGGCGCCTTCAGAATCTGCAGGTGGTCCCGGAACGCGCTCAACTCCTCCGCCGTGGGCGGCAGGTACTTGCCCGTCGGATCCGTCACGTCGATGAGGTCCACCTTGATGGGGATGCCCTCGAACGCCGCCTTCAGCGCCTCCGCGTCCTCGCGCTCCAGGTTGAAGCCCTGGATGGCCACGTAGGCAATCATCGCCCGCTCGCGCCGCGCCTCGCTGTACTCGCGGATGGCTTGAATCAACTCCGGCAGCGGGTGCGTCTTCTCGATGGGGAGCACCTTCGCGCGCTTCTCCGGGATGGCGCTCGTCACGCTGAACGCCAGGCGGAACGGGTGCCCTTCCTTCGTATAGCGGCGAATCGCGGGCACGTGCCCCGCCGTGGAGAACGTGATGGCCGTGCCGGAGATGGAGAACCCCGCCGGGTGCGACAGGATCTGCGCCGCGCGGATGGTCTCCTTGTAGTTCAGCAGCGGCTCGCCCATCCCCATGAACACCACGCCGCCCACGCGCCGGTCCGCCTCCGCGCGCACCTGCATCACCTGATCCAGGATCTCCCAGGTCTGGAGATTCCGCTGGAAGCCCAGCTTGCCCGTCATGCAGAAGTCGCACGCCAGCGCACAGCCCACCTGGCTGGACACACAGACGACGTACTTCTCCTCGAAGATGGGGATGCGCACCGCCTCGATGCGGCCGCCCAGCGGCGACTCGAAGAGGTACTTCACGAAGCCGTCTTCCGCCTGCCGCCGCTCCACAACCTTGAGGGACGGCATCTCCGCCTGGGCGCGGAGCAGGTCCGCGACCCTGCGCGGCACCTGGGGCGCCAGCGCGACGGCATCCACCGTGGGACGGGCGTGGGCGAAGACGCCCGCGAACACCTTGCGCACCGCGGTCGCGGACGGCTGGGCCGGCGCGAGCGCTGCTTCCAGCTCCGGCAGCGACAGTTGTTTCAGGTTCACGAGCAGGACTTGATCTTCGAGCGCAGGAACTCGGTCAGCTTCGCTGACACTTCCCGAGGCATCTTCAGCGCCATGGCGCGCTTGCACAGGCCGGGAGTCGCCCGATAGGTGCTGAGGAATTCCTCGCAGGGCTTACAGCCCGACAGGTGCTCCTGCAGGTGCCGCGCCTCCTCCTCGGGCATTTCGCCCTCAAGGAACTCAAGCAGGAGGTTGATGGAATCTTTGCAGGTATACATCCGAACCTCGGCTGGCTGCGGCTCCCCTCGTTCCTGTTCGAAGATGCCGAGGCGCCCTGGGGGTTTCACACCCCGCGATTGTCCCGGTTGTAGAACAGGTCGATGGCTTCTCGCAGCGCGAGCCGTGCCCGGTGCAGGCGGCTCTTGATGGCGGGGATGGAATCCCCCGTCACCTCTGCGATCTGTTCGTAGCTGAGGCCATCCACGTCTTTCAAGAGGAAGACTTCCCGGTAGCCCTCCGGCAACCGGTCGGCCGCCTGCTGGATGGCCTGCCCCAGCTCCGCGTCCAGCGCCTTCTCCTCGGCGTCCCGGCTCCAGTCCGAGACGGGGTAGTCCGCCAGGGTGCCCCGCTCCGTGAATTCAGGGGTCTGGAGCTCGGACTCGGCCGCCTGGGCCACCCGCCGGTGACGCAGGCGCATGAGGGCGTGGTTGGCCGCGATGCGGTGCACCCAGGACCCGAAGGCCGCCTCGCCCCGGAAGTCCTTCAGGTGTTGGTAGGCGGACAGGAAGGTGTCCTGGGTGATTTCCGCCGCGTCCGCTTCCGAGCGCGTCATCCGCAGCGCCAGGCCGTACACCCGGTCCTGGTGCAGGCCCACGAGGGCCTCGAAGGCGGACACGTCACCGTCCTGGGCCCGCATCAGGAGCCGCCGGTCTTCTTCCTGCCGGTCTTCTTCCTGGGGAGCCTCGTGGGACATGACGTTTCCCACCCAACCAGTCGAAAGGTTCCGCGTCAAGGCCGACGGCGAGGCCGCCGGGAGACGAAGCGGCTGACGTGTCCACTGTCCCGGTCCCACAGCCGGAAGGGTTCAGCGGCCCACGCCCCGGCGTACTCCACGCCAATACGAGGCCCCCGCTCCACCCGCGCGTCCGGCACCGGCGTCCCCAGCGACAGGTACAGCCCCTCCGAGTCCAGCTTCAGGCCGTTATGGTTCAGGTTCACCCCCATCACCCGGCACAGCTTCCCCGGCCCGTCCGTCCGCTCGCCGGGCGGGATGCCCTCCACCGGCTCCACACCCCGCACCAGCACCGCCGCGGCCACCCCGGGCGCGTCCGTCACCACGTTGAAGCAGTGGTGCATTCCATAGATGAGGTAGACGTACGAGCGCCCCGCCGGCCCGAACATCACCTCCGTGCGCGACGTGCGGCCCTTGGACGAATGACACGCCAGGTCGTGCTCGCCCAGGTAGGCCTCCACCTCCACGATGCGGCCCACGCGCCGGCCCCGGACGCCGTCCACCACCAGCAGGGTGCCCAGCAGGTCGCGCGCTACCTCCAGGGTGGGCCGCGCGTAGAAGGACAGAGGAAGGGGGCTCATGGGCGAGGGGCTTGTCCGGGCGCGGAGGATGATGGCGGAAGGCCTCATGCACAACCCTCCGAAGGGGCTGGTTTCCTTCCGCCGGCCCTGTGCGGATCCAGGCCCGACTGTTGCGTTTCAAACCATCCCTGAAGTACGAATCCACCGACACGCTCAGCGAAACGGGGAGCCATCCCCCTCGCGGGCATCGGGCCTTGGAGAGGGGCGAGCCAGTCCTGGAAGCGCCAAGCCACCCGACCCATCGGGCGTCCCCGGCCGCTTCCTGCCCCCTGGGGATACCGCCCCCCCACCGCAAAGGACTCCCCGCAACCATGAAACAGGCGAACCTCCTCCTCGCGACCCTCCTCTCGCTAGGCTTCGGCGACGCGCTCGCGGCGACGCCGGCCCCCAAGGTCGAACCCGCCGCTCCAGCGGAGGCCGTGCCCTCCGGCGCGCCGACCTGGTGCGACGGCGTGACGGAGAAGCTCTCCTCCACGCCCGACTCCCTCGAGCTGGCGTCGGGGTACTTCAACGGGATGACGCTGGGGGAGATGCGCGACCTGGTGCTCTACAGCTGCGAGAGCCCTGGCGACGAAGGGCGCCGCGCGTGGGTCCAGGCGGTGCGGCAGAGCCTGAGCAACCAGCATGGCCTCACGCTCGCCGACAACGAGCGGCTGATGAAGCTGGCCGCGAAGACGTATGGACAGGGCGGGCGCTACCAGGCGCCCAGCATGAATGACAACCCCGTCTGCCAGAAGCTGGCCCCCATCACGACCGGCCCCGAGAACCTGCGCCTGATTCGCTCGCTCGAGCGCATCGGCGTGGGCTGCGGCGACTGGAACACGCAGGAGAATCGCTCGGTGCTCGGCTCGCAGCATCGCCGCGAGGAGCCCGCGGTCTGGGTGGTTGACTACGAGGGTGGCTTCGACAGCGAGCTCGCGAAGGCCGTCTTCGTGAAGTCCCAGATGACCAACTTCCGCGCCCTGGGCGAGTCCACGCGAAAGGACCTGCGCTACTACCGCAACTGGGTCAACGCGTCCGGCGTCACCCTGGATGACGCGGCGTTCCGGCGGCAGCTCGCGGCCATGGACCTGCCCGAGGAGGCGGAGATGCGGGCGGTGCTGACCTTCCGCGGCGCCATGGCGGAGTTCGCGGAGCGCCAGCGCTTCATCGAGGACGCCGCGAAGAAGGACAAGGCGGTGGCCGCCATGTTCTTCAAGGGCCCCGAGGCCGCCCGCGCGCAGTGGGCCAGGGAGGCCGCCGCGAACAAGGCCGTCTTCGAGTCGGTGCTGGCCCTGGAGGCGAAGCGGACGGACACGCCCGGAGGGATGACCGGCTGCGCCAGTCAATTGTTCCCGGCCTTCCAGGGCTGGGCGCGAGACCACGCCAAGGCGAACCCCTCCACCTCCGTGCAGGAGATGACGATGGGGGGCTATCTCGGCTCCTCGCTCGCGTACGGCCTCACCCTGTGTGGCCTCAACGACAAGGAGGCGCCCGTGATGGAGCGGGTCTTCGAGTACTACCTGAGTCGGACCCTGGTGCAGCGCGGTCCCATCTCCGCCTCGGTCCAGGGCATGGTCAATGGCGCCAACGAGAGCCGCGGCACGAGCGGCCTCACGGACCTGGCGAGCCCCGCCGTGCAGCTCCCGAGCCTGGGGATGAGCGTGCACACCGAGGACTCGCCGATGGACCCGACCCGGCTGCCCAGCGGCGTCGTGGCGAAGGTGACGCCCAAGGGAAACCAGGTGCTCATCACGTTCAAGAAGGAGACGCGCAAGGAGCCGGTGTACGAGTGCTTCGACACGAAGGAGATCTGGTACGTCACGCCCGGAGGCAACGTGCGGTACCGGAGGGCCTGCAAGAAGGTGAGTGATCAGACGGTGACCGGGGCTCCCGCGCCGCTCACCGTGCCGCGCTTCGCTGCCGGGGGCATCAAGCCGGGCAACCTGATGCGGTTCTGGAAGTACACCAACGGCGAGAGCGCAGGCAGCGGCTGGCCGGTGGAGGTGTTCGCCGACGGCAGCCGCAAGCGCCGGGTGAACCTGCTCGGCGCACAGCTCTGAGGCGTTCGCGCCACCCCGTCCTGAGTCCCTGGCGGGGTGGTGCTTCGAGCAGTACCGCGAGGTGGACAGAGCCCCCCAGGAGACGAGCAGAGAAGCCCCCTCCATGACCGAAGAGACCGACTCCACGCCCAACGGTGTCCCTCCCGCCTGCACGCCGAAGGAGGCGCCGCTGTTCGTTGGCCCGGAGGGTGTGTTCGGGCTCTTCGCCGGGTACTTCCCGTTCCTGTACGGCCTCGTCCCCCTCATCGGCCTGCTCGAAGGGAACGTGAGCGCCGGGGAGCTCGCCCTGGGCTGCGTCGCGCTCGGGGTCGGCGGGTACGGCATCGTCTGGGATCGCAAACGGGTCCGTCGTTCGAAGCGATTGCGCGCCGCCATCGACGCCGCCATCCCGGACGAAGACCGCATCGCGGAGGACCAGGTTCTGCCCACGCTCGCCCGCGCCTTCTCGGGGGCTGTCGTGCCAGCGACGCCGCAAGGCCTGATGGACTCGCTCCGAAATCCGGAACAGGGGCGCGCGCCCGAGCGCCACGAGCGAGTGTGCGTCACCAGGGATGGCGTCGAGCTCACCATCTACTTCAAGAGCTTCCAGGCCTCATCCGGCGAGTTCGATGACCGGGGGCCTGGGATGATTCATCTCCTGGCCTACTGGCGGGTCCAGGCCCGGGTCGCGACGGAAGTGGAGTTCCGCCTGTCGCCGCGCGAGATGGCGGAACCGTTCTCCTTTCGCTGGGACCCGGTCTGGGAGCCCGGCCCGCGAACGTTCGAGGCGCTCTTCCAAGTCGAGGACCCCTCGGGATGGGTGCGGACGCAGCTCCCCGCGGAGGTCCGCGCGCTGCTGCTCCAACGAACGGCGTTCGTCGTGCGGTGCACCCACGGCCGCGTGGAGTGCATGTGGCCCCAGACCGTCGTCGGCGTGACGCGCTCCCGCTTCGAGGACGCCGCGCGCATCGTCTCCATGATTGCGCGCCAGTTGGGGGCCGACACGGCCAGCCAGCGCGACGTGGGGACATGACACACCCGGTCACGCCCCAGCGAGTCCGGGGCGGGGCTCACGGCAGGGGGGACGCCGCCGAGGTCGGCCTGGACTTCGCCCCCCTTCCGAAAGGCGCCGCGCCCCGTCCAACTTTCACCAGACAACCTCCGCGAGCCAGACAAGCAGGCACGGGTGAACACCCGGGCGACGGCAGTTCACACCGGCCCGGGGCTGGGGCAGATTGTGCCGCACCATGTCCACTCCTGGCCGGCTCTCCGGTCTCCTGCTGCCCCTCTTCTCCCTGCGTTCGCGAACGGACTTCGGCATCGGTGACTTCGGTGCCATGGACGGCCTCTTCTCCTGGATGAAGGCCGCGCGTCAGCGCATGCTGATGGTGCTGCCGCTGCTCCCCACCGCGCCCGGCGACCCCAGCCCGTACGCCACGCGGTCCGCGTTCGGTCTCAACCCGCTGTTCATCGACCTGGACCAGGTGCCGGAGTTCCAGGCCACCGGCGGCGAGGGCTCGCTCAGCGACGCGCAGAAGCAGCAGCTGGCGGAGGCCCGCGCCGCGGCGCGCGTGCGCTACGACCTGGTGTTCCCGCTGAAGGACGCCGCGTTCGCGCGCGCCTTCGACCACTTCGAGAAGCACGAGTGGGCCCCGCGCACGCCGCGCGCCCAGGAGTTCCAGAAGTGGCGCGAGGCGCAGGGCGAGTGGCTGGAGAGCTACGCCCTCTTCACCGCCATCAGCGAGAAGGAAGACCGCCGTCCCTGGTGGCAGTGGCCCGAAGGGCTGCGCACGCGCCAGCCGGACGCGCTGCTCGCCATCCAGAAGGAAGGCATGGAGCGCCGCGTGCGCTACCACGCCTGGCTCCAGTGGCTGGCCGAAGCGCAGTGGAACCAGGTCCGCGCGCAGGCGAAGGCGAAGGACGTGCTGCTGTGCGGGGATGAGCCCTTCATCATCGGCCAGGACAGCTCCGACTGCTGGGCCCACCCGGACATCCTGCGCCGCGACGCGCGCCTGGGCGTGCCTCCGGACGACTTCTCCGCCACGGGCCAGGACTGGGGCCTGCCCTACTTCGACTTCGCCGCGATGGAGAAGGACGACTACGCGTGGCTGAAGAAGCGCGCGGCCAAGGCGGCCAGCTACTACGACCTGCGCCGCGTGGACCACGCGGTGGGCTACTTCCGCCAGTGGATCCGCGACGAGAAGAACCCCACCGGCTACTTCGTCCCCGGGGACGAGCCCACCTGGCGCCGCCAGGGTGAGAAGCACTTCCGGCTCCTGTCGGAGGGCGCGGGCATCGTCGCCGAGGACCTGGGCGTGATTCCCCCGTTCGTGCGTCAAATCCTCGCGGACCTGAAGCTGCCCGGCTACCGGGTGCTGCGCTGGGAGCGCGACGACAACACCTACCGCGACCCGCACCAGTTCCCCGTCGTGTCGCTGGTCACCACCGGCACGCACGACACGGAGCCGCAGGCGGAGTGGTGGGAGCAGGCGCGCGACGACGAGCGCCAGAACGCCGCGCGCGCGTGGCCTGAGTTCCAGGGCGTGGCGGTGACGCGCGAGTTCACCCCGGACATCCACCGCGCCACGCTGGCCGCCGCGCTCAACGCGGGCTCGGACCTGTGCGTGCTGCCGTGGCAGGACGTGCTGGGCACCCGCGACCGCATCAACCTGCCCGGCACCATGGGCGACGCCAACTGGGCCTACCGCATCGCGCAGGACACGGATGCGCTGCTCACGGAGCCGCAGACGAAGGACGCCGCGGAGCGCCTGGCGTGGCTCACCGCCTCGTCGCGCCGGTAGCCTGAAGCATCCGCCCCCGGGGACCGCTGCCCCGGGGTTCGAGGACGACGGCCGCCTACTGCTGGCCGTTTTCCTCGATGCACTTCACCTGGCCAGGGAAGCCGTCGAACACGGCGCAGCGGCGGCCCGCCTTCGCGCACTCCAACCGGTCGCAGATGTTGTCCACGACGCACAGGGGCGGCGAGCGGCCGAACTCCAGGAACAGCTCCGCGCAGAAGCGGAGCGGATCCGCGCATCCGACCGAGCCACAGTAGGGCGTGTCGGCGAGGTTCTCTCCCTCCTTGAGTTGGACCACTTCGTCTTCGCTCACGCCGCAGCCGGTGACCAGCACCAGCGTGGCCGACAGCAAGAGTGCGATTCGCCGGACCATAGGGACCCGAATCTGACGCACCCCGGGCCCGGTTGCACGCGCCACGGCGGGGCGCGGGGGCTGGCGGACACTGACCCCGTCCCCGAGGTCGCGGAATGCGACATTCGCCGCACAAAGAAACATTGCGAAACGCGTCAGGGGCTGGCCTTCCAGTAAGAAACGTGACGTGGCCGACGTCCGACTCCTCCGATTCCGCTCCGCCGTGCCCCTCGCGCTGACCGTGCTGCTGACGGCGTGCGCCACCACCTCCACTCAGCCCACCGGCCCGAAGGTGAAGTCCCTGGACATCGAGGGGACGAAGAAGGTGGACGACGGGGACATCAAGGACCGCATCCTCACGTCCTCCACGCCCTGGTACGCGTTCTGGCCCTTCGGCAAGGTGCACTACTTCGACACCAACGCGTGGCAGGCGGACCTGCGCCGCATCGAGCGCTTCTACCAGGCGGAGGGCTTCTACCAGGCGCAGGTGGAGTCCAACGAGGTCATCCCGGACGGCGACAAGGCCGTGCGCCTCAAGGTGGTGGTCAACGAGGGCGCGCCCACCCTCATCGACCGCATCGAAACGCACGGCCTGGAGCCCCTGCTCCAGGGGAAGGACCAGCCCTCGCTGCGCGAGCGGGAGCGCATCCTGGAGGAGCTGCCGGTGAAGACCGGCGACGTGTTCCGCGAGGAGACGTGGGCGGCCACCAAGGACCTGGTGCTGCAGCGGCTCAAGAACCTGGGGTACGCGGAGGCCGAGGTGGGCGGCGAGGTGCGCGTGGACGTGGCCACGCAGAAGGCCGTGGTGGACCTGCAGATCGCCCCGGGCCTGCGCTACCGCTTCGGCAACATCTTCATCGCCACGGACGCGAACCCGCAGGTACCGCCCCGCCGCATCATCGAGCAGGCGCAGGGCGCGGTCATCAAGGGCGCCTACTTCAGTGAAGCGGCGCTGGCGGAGGCGCAGGCTCGCGTCTTCCGCATGGGCGTCTTCGGCGCGGTGAAGGTGAACCGGGGCGCGCCGGACCGGCAGAACGCCACGGTGCCGGTGGTGGTGGACGTGCGCGAGTCGCCCTTCCACTCGCTGCGGCTGGGCGGCGGTATCGGCGTGGATGCCGCGCGGCAGGAAGGCCGCGTCCTGGGCGAGTGGACCAACCGCAACTTCCGCGGCGGCCTGCGAAGGCTCACCCTGCGCGGACGCCTGGGCTACGCGTTCATCCCCAACGTGCTGGCGAGCCTGCGCAACGACGAAGGCTCCGCTGAGGCCCCCATCTTCAGCTTCACCACGGAGTTCGAGCAGCCGCGCTTCCTCTTCCGCGACGTGGCCCTGCAGGCCTCCGTCACCGCGGAGAAGGGCCTCCAGCAGGCCTATTCGTTCTACGGCGGCTACCTCAAGACGGGCGTCATCTGGACGCCCCACCCGTCCTTCTCCGTCTTCCCCTCATACAACCTGCAGCTCTACCGGCTGACGGGGCAGGTGAGCCTGGACGAGAGCGTCCCGCCCATCATCCTGGGCTGCCCGAACACGGCGGGGCGGTGCGACCAGGCGCTGAGCTTCCTGGAGGTAGCGTTCGCCTGGGACCGGCGCGACGACCGCACCGAGCCGCGCGACGGCTACTACCTGGGCTTCTCCATCCAGAAGGGCGGCGGCCCCTTCTTCGGGCAGTACGACTACGTCCGGCTGTTGCCGGACCTGCGCTACTACCACTCCCTTGGAGACAAGAAGGACCTGACGCTCGCGGTGAAGCTGCGCGCGGGCACGCTGAACCCGGCGGGCGGCGGCCAGAGCTCCATCGTCACCCGCTTCTTCTCCGGCGGCGCCACCGCGATGCGCGGCTTCAACGGCCAGCGGCTGTCCCCCATGACGCCGCTCGCGCCCACCTACAAGAAGGACGACGACGGCAACGTCCTGCTGGACGCGAACGGCAACCCCATCCTGGATTCCTGGGACACGGTGCCCGTGGGCGGCAACAGCCTCTTCGAGAGCGCCGTGGAGCTGCGCTACATGCTCACGGACAGCCTGATGCTCGCCATCTTCTATGACTCCGGCCTCGTGGGCACGGAGGCGCTGTTCGGCAAGAACGCCCCCAAGCTGTTCGGTCCCGAGCACTACCACGCGCTGGGCGCCGGCCTGCGCTACCTCACGGTGGTGGGCCCCATCCGACTGGACATCGCCAGGCGCTTGAACATCGGGCGGGGATTGCCCGTCAGCGATCCCGGATACATCTATCCGTCCTCTGGTGGATGCCTGGGCTTCGGACGCAAGTTCGACAAGACCTCGACGTCCGCCGAGGCAGCGTACGCGGGTGCCCCGGAAGGGCTCTGCGCGGTCCATATCTCCATCGGAGAGGCGTTTTGAGCGAACCCACGACCCCCGCCTCCACCGCCCCGCCCCACCGGCGCAAGCGCTGGGGACGGCGGCTCCTGTGGGGCCTGCTCGGCTTCCTGGGACTCATCGTCCTGCTGGTGGCGGGCGTGCTCGTGTACGCCACCAGTCCCGGGGGTTCCGCCCGCATCGCCCGCTTTGGCGTGGACCTGGCGAACAAGCAGTTCGCCGGCCGGCTGGAGCTGGGCGGGTTCGACCTGGACCTCAACGGCGCGGTCCTCACCGGCATCAAGCTCTACACACCGGAAGGCGACCTGGCGGCGGAGATCGCCCGCGTGGAGGCGCGGCTGAACCTGTCTCCATTGCTGGGCCAGCATGTGGACCTGACGAAGGTCCGCATCGAGACGCCCCGCCTGTACCTGGTGCAGGACGAGCGCGGCCTCAACCTGATGCGCGCGCTGGAGCCCCGGGAGCCCAAGCCCGAGGAGCCGCCCACTGAGAGCAAGAGCGCCCTGCGCATCCACCTCAAGGACTTCGAGCTGAGCCACGGCTACGTGGACTTCCGGCAGGAGCTGCCCGACGGCGGCGAGCGACAGGTTCGCCTGGAGGAGCTCGGCGCGAAGGGTGAAGGCCACTACGCGCTGGCGGACATGGACTTCGCCGCGGACCTGCAAGCCACCGGCGGCCTCACCCTTCCGCTCAAGGGCCCGGTGCGACTGGTGTTGAAGGGACAGGGCAAGGACGTGGTGCGCCAGGTGGACGCGCAGCTGGGGCTCGCGGGCATCGAGGCGGACCTGGGCGCGAAGCAGAGTGGTGAGACAGCCGCGGCCGTTGAGCTGCGCCGGCTGGCCGTTCCTCCCGAGCCGGTGAAGGCCTTCGTGCCCGCGTATCCGTTGGTGGTGCCCATCGAGGCGAAGGGCACCGCGTCCATGGACGGAGACCTCGCGAAGGCCCAGCTGGGCGCGTCCGCGGGCAAGGCCACGCTGGACCTCACGGGCGACGTGAACCTCAAGACGTTCCGCACCTCGGAGACCACCGTGAAGGCGCGCGGGGTCAACCTGGCGGAGCTGATGGAGAACGGCATCCCCACCAACATCGCCGCGGACCTCATCGCGCACGGCGGTGGCGACAGCGTGGAGACGCTGGACGGCGACGTGGCCCTCACGGTGACCCCGTCCGAGTTCCGGGGGCAGTCGGTGGGCCCCATCGAAATGAAGGCCAGCGCCAAGGACGGCCGCTACAACGTGGCCAACCTGCGCGTGATGATGCCGGGCGCGGCGTTCGTCGCGTCTGGCGAAGGCACCTCGAAGGCGCTGGAGGCTCGCGGCAGCCTGTCCGCGGGCAACCTGAAGCTCCTGTCTCAGGCGCTCGACAAGCTGCTGCCCGGCGGCACCGTGCCGCCCATGTCCGGCAGCGGTTCGCTGGAGCTCCAGGTGAAGGGGCCGCCGCGCTCGCCGGGGGTGAAGGCGGACGGCAACTTCGTGGCGCTGAACTACGGCGACATCGCCATCCAGGACCTGTCGCTGAAGGCGAGCGTGCCGGACGTCACCCGTCCGCTCACCACCGACGCCACCGTCCTGGTGAGCGAGCTGAAGACCGGGGGCAAGACGTTCCGCGACCTGTCGCTGGCGCTCACCACCGGCGAGAACCGCGAGCTGAAGGCCAGCGTGCGCGTGGACGGCGACGCGAAGCTCGCGCTGGGCGTGGAGGGCACGGTGGACGAGGACAACGAGGGGCTGGCCATGCGCGCCTTCTCGCTGTCCTGGCCGGAGGCCACCTGGACGCTCCAGCAGCCCACGCACCTGGCCTTCGGTGGCGGGCGCATCGCGCTGGCTCCGCCGCTGGCGCTCGCGTCGGGGCCGCAGACCTTGAAGATCGCCGCGGTGAAGGACGGCGAGCGCGTGGACGCGCGCATCGACCTGGGCGCCTTCGACTTGTCGAAGCTGCCGCGCATCGCGGTGCCGGAGGACCTGGGCCTGGGCGGCACGCTGTCCGGACATGTCGCGGCGAAGGGCCGGATGGCGCGGCCGGACGCGGACGTGGACCTCACCCTCGCGGATGGCAAGGCGCGCGGCTACGAGGGCCTGGGGCTCCAGGTGAAGGCGCGATACGTGAAGGACCGCGCCACCGGCACGCTGGGCGCGGAGCTGAACGCGGCGCGCGTGTCCTCGAAGTTCGACGTGCCCGTGCAGGGTGTGCTGCGCCGGCGCAACGAGCCGCTGTCCCTGACGGTGAACCTGGAGAAGCTGGACGTCGCGGAGGTGCTGAAGCTGGCGAACCAGCCACCCGGCCCTTCCGGTCAGGTCACCGGCACGCTGGTGGTGGACGGCTCCGCGAAGGACCCTCGCCTGGACCTGAAGGTGGTGGGCGCGGACCTGCGCTACCCCGGCCGGCCGGAGGCCCTCTTCGCGAAGGCGCTGGGCTTCGAACTGCACGCGAACTCCGACGCGAACGACGCCACGCTGAGCGCGCGGATGGACGTGAAGGGCGTGGCGCCGCGGGCCTACGTCCTGGTGAAGACGCCCTTCACGCTGGGCGGCGTCATCGCGAACCCGCCCACGCCCGCGCAGGCGCTGGAGGCGCCGCTGCACCTGGAGGCGCTGGTGGCGGAGCTGCCCTTGACGCTGCTCCAAGGCGCGGAGGGCGTGGACAAGCCGGGCGGCACGGTGACGCTGAAGGCGGACGTGAGCGGCTCCGCGCTCGCGCCGCAGGGCCGCGTGGAGATGCAGGCCAAGGGCGTCACCGCCAACGGCCTGCCGCCCCTCAACGGCACCGCGCTGGCGCTGGCGGGCACCGAAGACGTGAAGCTGACGCTGGACGTGCAGCGCCCCAATGGGCCGCTGGCCACGCTGGAGGCGCGTGTGATGGCGCCGCTGGCCGCGCTCCAGGACCGCGAGGTGGTCAGCCGCGTGCCCTTCCGCATGAAGGGACGCGTGGGGCCCGTGCCCCTGAATGAGATTCCCGGCATGGCGGTGGAGCCGGCGCAGGGCAACCGCGGGCCGCAGGGCGTGCTGTCCATGGAGCTGGTGGCGCGCGGCACGCCGGAGGCCCCGGAGCTGGAGCTGAACGCGGGCATGCAGGGCCTGGGCGTCGCGCAGACGGCGCTGGGCCAGGCGCGGCTGCACTACTCCTACTCCCAGGCGAAGTCCCTCTTCGACGCGATGCTCACCGCGCCCGGCGGCGGGTCGCTGCTCCTGGGCGGCACCATGGACCTGGACCTGTCGCTGCCCGCGTTCCAGTCCGCGCAGGGGCCGGCGAAGAAGGCGGAGCGGGCGCCGGTGGAGGTGTCGCTGCGCGCGCGCCGCTTCGACCCGACGTTCCTCTCCGGCATCTCCCCGTATGTGCGCTCGCTGGGCGGCCTCATGCAGGCGGACGCGAACCTGGGCGGCACCGTGGGCGCGCCGACCTTCAAGGGCGACCTGCAGTGGAAGGACGGCCGGCTGGGGCTGCAGGGCTTCGGCGAGTACCACGACATCCAGCTCGCGCTGAACGCGTCGCAGGAGCGCATCGACCTCAAGAAGCTCACCGCGAAGTCCGGCAACGGCACGCTGGAGCTGACGGCCACCGCGAAC
The DNA here is from genome assembly GCF_003986945.1 of Corallococcus sp. AB018. Lineage (NCBI taxonomy): Bacteria > Pseudomonadati > Myxococcota > Myxococcia > Myxococcales > Myxococcaceae > Corallococcus > Corallococcus sp. AB018. The sequence continues at coordinate 53,828 of NZ_RAWR01000029.1, forward strand.
CGCCAGGGCAAGAGCGGCGAGTTCGTGCTGGAGGGCAAGGGCCACACCAAGAACCTGCCCATCGTGGTGGAGGACCAGCTCATGGCCCTCGTGACGCTGAACCTGTCCATGAAGGGCAGCCTCACCGAGCGGCTGGTGAACATCAGCGACCTGTCCATCCCGGAGGCGCACGTCGAACTGCCGGAGGCCAAGCGCAAGGACCTGCAACCCCTGGAGCGCCCCGTGGACGTGGTGATGGTCCGCAACGGCGTGCCGGTGGACAAGCGCAAGAAGAAGGAGAAGGCGCCCACGCAGGTGGCCACGTCGCCGAAGGCGGAAAATCCGCGCAACGCGCCGGACTCGCCCGGCATGCCCGGCAACCCGGAGTCGACGCTGGGCAGCGGCGGCGCGGGCGGCCCCACGTCACAGGCGGAAGCGGAGGCCCTGGCGGAGGAAGGCGAGGACGAGGGCCCCCCGCAGCGTCAGTTCTGGGTGAACATCAACGCGCCTCGCAACCTGTGGGTGCGCGGCACGGACCTCAACGTCCAGCTGGGCCTGTCCGAGGGCTTCCGCGTCGAATACGCCAACGAGGCGCGCATGTTCGGCGAGGTGATGGTGCTGCTGGGCCGCGTGGACGTGCTGGGCCGCCGCTTCGACGTGCAGCGCGACAGCCAGGTGCGCTTCACCGGCCCCGTGATGATGCCGTACATCAACGTCACCGCCGAGCACCGCAACGACAACGCGAACGTCACCGTCTTCGTCACCGTGCGAGGCCAGGGCAAGGAGGTGACGCTGAAGACGACGAGCGACCCGGCCCTGCCGGAGTCTGAAATCTACACGCTGCTAGCCACCGGCCGGCGCACGCTGGAGCGCGGCTCCGGCGCGTCCATGAACGCGAGCGCGCAGGCCGCGTCGGTGGTGGGTTCGTTCGTCGCCAACGAGGCGCGCAAGGCCATTGCCGCGAAGCTGCCCCTGGACGTGCTCTCCATCGAAGCGGGTGACAGCGGCATCGCCGGCACCAAGCTGGAGGTGGGCACGTACGTGACGGACAAAATCTACGTGGGCTACACCGGCCGCGTGGGCGCCAACCTCCAGAAGGGCGAGAACGCCAACGCCGTGCGCTTCCAGTACCTCTTCAGCCCGCGCTGGAGCCTGGAAGGCATGTACGGCGACGCGCGCTCCGGCGGCCTGGACCTCATCTGGACCAAGGAATACTGACCGCCCGGACGTAGCGCGTCCGGGCGGCGGTGGACTGCCCTACAGCGAATACGCCGCGTAGCACGTGCCCATGGGCCCCACGCCCGTGGAGCCCGCGCCCGGCGCGTCCCGCCACGTCCCTTCCGCTCCGCACTGCTGCCAGAGGGTGCTGCTCACCTGCACGCAGGTGCGCAGGGGCACGCTCCTGCCCAGGCGCGTGGAGGCGCAGAACGGGAAGGACACGTTGCAGTTGGACGGCTTCGCGGTGGTGCCTCCAATGAAGACGCCCTGCGAGCACTGGCGCCACAGCGCGTCCGACGAGCTCTGCACGCATGAGCCTTCCGGCACCGTGGCGTCCACCGTGCCGGAGAAGCAGCCCTCCGTGGAGTTGAGCGTCCACGCGTACGCCGTCTTGTAGCGGTTGTAGATGGACGCCATCAGCGACGAGCCGCCCACCGTCGTGCGGCCGCACTGGATGGCGTACGCGCCCACCCAGGGCGTGTACGTGTAGAGCGCCGCGGTGGCGTGGTTCACCGGCTTCACCGAGCACGGGTCCGACGTGGACTTCGTCACGCCCGTCTTCCAGCCGGAGATGGTGGCCCGGCCCGCCTCCAGGTCGGTGAGGTAGCCGCGCATCTTCTTCGCACCGCACTCCACCTGCTTGCCGAAGCCCACGTATTGCGCGTCACAGCCGCTGCCGTCCGGACAGCCACAGCCCGTGGCCTTGCTCAGGTTGGTGGACGTGCCGCTCTGGATGAGGCTGGACTCGCCCTGGATGCGCGCCAGCATGTAGAGCGGGCTGATGTTGCTCGCGCGCGAGCGCTCCACGATGAGCGTCGCCGCCGTCTTGCCGTAGGCCGGGTCCGTGTAGCCCGCCAGGTACGAGCCCTGCTGCTGGAGGAACGCCTGCACCTGCGCCGGCGTGATGCCCGCCCCACCCGTGACGTCCGAGTCCTCCAACAGGCGGTGCATGTCGTACTTCGTCGTCGCCTCCTGGAGCACCTGCCCGGTCAGCTCGTCGATGACCGGCTCGGGGGTTTCTTCCAGGGGACCGCAGCCGGCCGCCAGCAGCGCGGGTACCAGCAACACGCACAAACGGAGCTTCATCACGCACACCTCGGGGGGAAGGCCGGCCGTGGGCCGGTGGGGCGAGCGTGACTCAAGACTTTCCGGCAAGGCTAGGAAAAGCTCCCAGCGGCGAGGGGCATGGGAGGACGGGGGCGGAGTAGAGTTCTGGACATCATGCGGACCCCTGCCCTGTTTCGTCGGAAGTGTTGGCCGTTCCTCGCCGCGGGCCTGCTGGCCGTGGCGGGCTGTTCGGATTCGAGTGAGCCGGGGGGTGAGCCCGGGCCGGGCACGGATGGGCCCGGGGTGACGCCGGGCGACGGCTCGGAGTGCCTGGGCGCGAAGTTCCTCACCACGCTGGGCAAGAGCACGGTGCTGGTGGGCGCGCAGATGGAGGACGACACCGCGAAGGCCGCGCCCTTCGACGTGCGCTACCTCTACATCGCGGCGGGCCTGTTCGATTCGAAGGACGCGTGCAACTCGTGCGCGTCCGGGTGCACGTCCGACGGCGCGTCATGCTCCAACAGCGGTGGCGGCTGCGGGTGGTGGGGCTGCTGGCAGTACGACCAGGAGCCGCCCGGTGCCTACGTGCGCGACTTCATCAAGGCCGCGCAGACGAACGGGCAGATTCCCTTCATCACCTACTACGAGGCCTTCCAGGCCAGCGGCTACACGGAGGGCGAGCAGCAGCTGAAGGCGCTCAACGACTCGGCGTTCCTGGGGCGCTACCTCGCGGACTGGCGCTTCCTGCTGAAGCAGGTGGGCCAGGAGAAGGCGCTGCTGCAAATCGAGCCGGACATGTGGGCCTATCTCCAGTTCTTCCCCAAGGACGGCAAGGCGCAGTCCACGCCGGTCGCGGTGAAGGCGGCGAACCCCACGGACTGCGGCAGCCAGGAGAACAACGGGGCGGGCCTGGGCAAGTGCATGATCGCCATGGTGCGCAAGTACGCGCCCAACGCGAAGGTGGGCCTGCACGCGAGCGCGTGGGCGACGAAGACGGACGTGTCCCAGAACACGGATGCGTCGTTCGACGTGGCAGGCGAGGCGAACAAGGTCGCGGACTTCCTCCTGTCCGTGGGCGCGGGCGACACGGACTTCGTCACGGTGGAGGCGTCCGACCGCGACGCGGGCTGGTACGAGAAGACGACGGGCAGCGCGGCCTGGTGGGATCCGGAGAACCGCAAGCTGCCGCACTTCCACCAGGCCTTCACCTGGGCGAAGGCCGTCTCCACGCGGCTGGGCAAGCCGCACATCTGGTGGCAGCTGCCGGTGGGCAACATGTCCCTGCCCAACAGCAACCAGAAGTGGCGCGACAACCGCGTGGACTACTTCCTCACGCACCCGGGCGAAGTGGCCGCGGCGGGCGGCGTGGGCATGCTCTTCGGCGCGGGCAACTACGAGCAGACCACGCCGGAGTCGGACGGCGGCAACCTGGTGAAGCGCGTGAAGGCGTACAAGGACGCGGGTGGCCAGGCCGCGTGCGTGAAGAACTGAGCCGGTGAGTGGTGCCGTGCGCCCGGCCTCCATGCCGGGCGCACGCGCCAGGTCAGGCCCGGGCCCGCGTGCGCCTGGAGGCCGGGGCCTTCTTGGAGGCCGGGGCCTTCTTGGCCGGAGCCTTCTTGGCCGGAGCCTTCTTGGCAGCGGGCTTCTTGGCCGGGGCCTTGGCCTTCGCGTCCTTCCGGGCCTGCATCTTCAGGATGTACTCGGTGGCATCCGGCGTCTCGCAGGCCGTGTCGCCCTGATCCACCTCCACCTTGCCCAGCCGCTTCGCCGTCGCGAGCGCCGCGGCCTGGACCGCGCCTCCGGAGGAGCCGCCCACCGCGATGAGCGCGCCGTTCATCGCCTCGCGGACGCGGTTCTTCGCGCCCGGCAGCTCCTGTTCAATCCGCTTCAGCCAAGGCAGCAGGTCCTCCCCGGCGAGCAGCGCGGTCTTCGTGAGCAGCGCGGACAGGCTCTGCCACCCTGCCTGCCCCACCCATTCGGACTTCGACTGTGTCCACGTCAGCGCCTTCACCGCATGCGGTGAACGCAGCACCACGTTCGCCACGAAGACGGGCGTGAGCCCGTACCAGTCCAGCCCCTTCGCCCAGGCGTCCAGTTCCTTCCAGGGCATCTCGGGCGCGTCCACCACCATCGTCGCCAGGAACCGCGCCTCCGTGTGGCCGGACGCCCAGAGCGCCCGGGCGAGTACTCCGTCCGTGCCGATGCGCTTCTTCAACACCCCCAACGGACCGAAGTTCACACCGGACACAGGCTCTGGAGCTCCGTGCCGCAGGTAGGTCTTCCGCGTCTGCGCCGTGCCCAGCCGCTCCAGCTCCCGCATCGTCTCTTCGAAGGTCATGTCGCGCGGGATTCTGCCAGCACTAGCTCAAACGAGTGACTGTCACTCTCCGTGGCCCTTCTCCAACTTGCGGCCCGTGAAGGGTGGAGGTCTCACCTGCGAGGGGGAAGCGATGACCAGCGCTGAGTACATGTCCGATGTGGAGTCCCTCGACGCCATGGACGCCTGGGAGGGCCCGGATGCCCTCCAGGAGTTGGAGGACCTGGCGGACGAGTTCAGCGACCTGGAGGGCTTCGAGGCGGAGGGCTTCGAGACGGACCCCTTCGAGCCCTCGGGCTTCGAGCCGTCGGGCTTCGAGGATGACGGCTTCGAGGAGCTGTTCGCCGCGGCCGAAGCGGAGGACGCCTTCCTGGAGGAGGACGGCTTCGACGGGTTCGAGGCGAGCCCGGCCAGCGGTCTGTTCATGCCGGCCACCAGCAACCGCCTCGTGTCGGGCGCCGCCGCGGTGACGCTCGCGCGGACGCTCAACCCCTTCGTGCTGGAGTCCATGGACGCGGATGACGCCGAGGCCTTCCTCGGCCGCATCACCCGGCGCATCCGCAGCGCCGCGCGCGGCATCGCCCGGGGAGTGCGACGGGCGGGCCAGCTGGGGGCCGCGGCGCTGCGCCGCGCGGGTCCGCTGCTCGCCCGCGCGCTGCCGGTGGTCCAGCGCGTGGCGGGGCTCGCGGGGCCGTGGGGGC